>JBGSWY010000348.1:0-5692 GCA_041751715.1 Burkholderiaceae bacterium | reverse complement strand
TAGGTGCGCCCGATCGGCACGTCGCGCGCATCCATGCTGACCACGTAGACGTTCAATCCTACCGGCGGCGCGATCAGTCCGATATTGACGACAGTCAGCAGCATCACACCGAACCACAGCGCCTTGTCTTCGAGGCCGAGCCCCAACAGCGGCAGCTGCATCACCGCTGGAAACACGACCGGCAAGGTCAGCAGCAGCATCGACAGTTCATCCATCACGCCGCCGAGAACGATATAGAAGATCAGGATGCATGCGACGATCAGCACCGGCGCCACGTCGGCGTTCGCAATCGCCTGCGCGATCTGTGCCGGCATTTGCGATAACGCCAGCGCCGCGTTCAACATGTCGGCGCCGATAAAGATCATGAAGATCGCACCGGTCGTTTGCGCGGTCGAGAACAGCGCCTGCTTGACCCTTGCGCGCGTCAGCTGGCGCGCGACGATGCCGAACGCAGCCGTCAGCAGCACACCGACCGATGCCGCTTCGGTCGCGGTGAACACCCCGCCATAGATTCCACCCAGCACGATCACGAATATCGCGAGCACCGGCCACACGCCAACCAAAGTCGTCCATCGCTGCGCCAGCGGCGCTCGCGGTTCTGCCGGCCCGAACTCTGGACGCAATCGCATGAAGATCGCGATCGCGACGCAGTAAAGCGTCGCAGCCAGCAGGCCAGGCAATATCGCCGCCGCAAACAGTCGCGCAATGTTCTGCTCGGTCAGGATCGCATACAGAACAAGCACTACCGACGGTGGAATAAGGATGCCGAGCGTGCCGCCCGCAGCCAGTGTCGCGGTGGCGAAGCCGCCGTCATAGCGGTAGCGCCGCATCTCGGGCAGCGCAACCTGCGAGATCGTGGCTGCAGTGGCGACCGATGATCCGCAGACGGATCCGAACGCGGCACACGCGAGAACACTCGCTTGCGCCAAGCCGCCGCGCCAGTGGCCGACGAACGCAGTGGCGGCGCGGAACAGTCTGGCTGACAACCCGCCCTGGGTGGCCAGATGCCCCATCAGCAAAAACAGCGGGATCACCGACAGGTCGTAGATCGAAAACCGCGCGAAGGTCAGGCCTTTCAGCGCAGCCAGCCAGGTATCGGGGCTCGACAGCCACAGATAACCGAGCGCGCCCGGGATGAACATCGCGACCCAGACCGGCACGCGCAACGCCAGCAACGCGAGCATGGCGCCGAACAAAGCGAACGGTACGGTGAGGTTCACGTCGCTCCAGCGCGTGGTTCACGCGGTACTCGTTGCAGCAAGCCGGCGATGCCCGCCAGCGCCAGTCCCGGAATCATCACCGCATAGGGAAGCCAGAGCGGAACGCCGAGCACCATCGTCGTCTCGCCTGCAGCGCGCAGCTCGATGACCCCGATCGCCGCACGCCACGCCAGCAGCAGAAACACGGCGCCCGCCACGCGCGCCGCGACGATGTCAAGCAGGTGCTGCGAACGGCCCGACGAGCGCGCAGTAAAGAAATCGACGATCAGATGACTGCCGTGCAATTGCGCATACGGCAGAAACAGTGCGATCGCTGCAGCAACGCCCAGTTGCATCAGCTCGACATCGCCGGTGACCGGCTGCGATGCAAGCCAGCGGCCAGCGATGGACACCGTGGTCAGCGCAGCCAGCCCCGCGAGCAACGCACCGCCGGCCAGCGCCAGTAAAGCTGCAACGAGGTCGAGCGCGCGACGCACTCGCTACTTCTTCGTATTGCCGGCAATCATCGCGCGCGCATCGGCCAGCAGTGCATCGCCGTCGATCTTGCGCCGTTTCATATCGGCCACCCAATCGAAGATCACCGGTTGCGCCGCGCGCTGCCATTGCCTCAGCTCGGCGGCGGGAACGGTGTACATCGTGTTGCCCCGATCGACAGCGAACTTGCGCGCGGAAGCAGACACTTCATCCCAAATTCGTCCTGCCTGCGCGGACAGCTTCGCTCCCGAGTTGCGGTCGATCACGGCTTTCAGATCGGCCGGCAAATCGTCGTAAGTGCGCCGGTTCATCGCCAGCAAAAAAACTGCGGTGTACATGGCCGGCACGCTCGGATCGGTTTCGGTATGAAAACGGACGACCTCGTGGACCTTGACCGCCGGCACGACTTCCCACGGCACCATGGCGCCATCAATCACGCCCTTGCCGATGGCATCGGCAAGCCCGGTCACCGGCATTGACACCGGCGTGGCGCCGAGCGCAGCCAGCAACCGATTGGTCTGCCGCGTAGGCGCGCGCAGCTTCAGCCCGCGAAAATCTGCCAGCACGCGGACCTGTTTATCGCGCGTGTGCAGGTAGCCCGCGTCGTGCACGTGGATCGCGAGCGGCCTGACTTCGCGCAGCTCTTCGCGCGCATGCTTCTCGTAGAATTCCCACGCCGCCTTCGATGTCGCTTCGGCCTGGCGGCTGATGAACGGCAGCTCGAATACTTCCATCATCGGAAACCGGTTCGCGGTGTAGCCGGGCAACGTCCACACGATATCGGCCACACCATCGCGCGCCTGGTCGTAGAGCTGCGGTGCCGTGCCGCCGAGCTGCATCGACGGAAACAGCTGGCACTTGAGCCGCCCCGCCGCTTCGCGCTCGATGCGCTCGCACCACGGCACCAGAAGTTTCGCGTGCGTCGTCGATCCGGGTGGCAGAAAGTGATGCACCTTGAGCATGGTTGGAGCTTGCGCAGGCGTCTGCGCGTCGGCAGACGCAGCGCCAGACAACGCGAGAAACGCCGCGACAGCTGCGCTCCACCGGAGGTTGCCGCCCATCGCGCTCATACGATCTTCACTTTCAACGCGCCGATGTGCTCGATACCGCCCTCCAGTTCGTCGCCGCGCTTGACCGCGCCAACGCCTGCCGGCGTGCCCGTATAGATCAGGTCGCCGGGCCGCAACTCGAAAAACTTCGACAGATGCTCGATCGTCTCGTTGACGCTCCAGATCAACTTGCCGGTATCGCTTGCCTGGCGCCGCTCGCCATTCACGTTCAGCCAGATCTGCGCGCTGACTAGCTCTCCGGTCACCTCGACGAGCTTGATTGGCGAAATCGGCGCCGAGTAATCGAATCCTTTGGCGACATCCCACGGCCGGCCGTTGTCGCGCAGCGCGAACTGCAGATCGCGCCGCGTCATGTCGAGGCCGACCGCATAACCGTACACATGCTTTAACGCATCGGCAGCAGCGATGTTGATTCCGCTTTTGCCGATGGCGACCACCAGCTCGATCTCATGATGCAGGTTGGTGGTCTCGCCCGGATATGGAAGCTCGCCGGTCGACCCGAACGGAACCGGCAGCACCGCATCGGGCGGCTTCGCGAAAAAAAACGGCGCCTCGCGCTCGGAAAAGCCCATCTCCCTGGCGTGATCTGCGTAATTGCGCCCGACGCAATAGACGCGATGCACCGGAAACAGATCGGCGCTGGTATCGACCGGTACTACCGCCTGCGGGGGCGCTGCGAAGACATAACCCATCGGAACTTTCGAGGAAGTGCAGCGCGCGCAGTCTACGCGGCCCGCCCCGACGCGCGCGAAATGGCGCGCGACAGCAGCGCCACCGGGACGATCCCTGCCGCGACGATCGTCAACGCTGGCAGTGCTGCCTGGCCAAGCCGCTCGTCGCTGGCCATCTGATAGGCGATAACGGCGAGCGTGTCGAAGTTGAACGGCCGCAACACCAGCGTCGCCGGCAGCTCCTTCATCACGTCGACGAAAACAAGAAGACCAGCGGCAAGTACCGAAGGCCGCAGGATCGGCAGATGCACGCGCACGAACGTATCGAATGGCGTGCTGCCGAGACTGCGCGCGCTGGCGTCCATCGCCGGCGTGATGCGCGTCAATCCCGCTTCGACCGACTGATACGCCACCGCAAAGTAGCGCACCAGATAGCCGTACAGCAGCGCGAAAAGTGAACCGGTCAGCAGCAGTCCGGTGCCGACGCCGATCGTTGATTGCAGGGCAGCGTCGAGCCGGTTGTCGAAGGCCGCGAGCGGCACCAGGATGCCGACCGCAATCACGGCGCCGGGGACCGCATAGCCAAGGCTCATCAAGCGCACGGCAGCGCGGACCAGTGCGCTCGGTGCGCCGCGCGTCGCCGAGCGCGCGGTATAGGCAAGCGCCAGCACGGCGATCAGCGCGACGATGGCCGCCGCGATGCCGATTGAAAGCGTATTGAAAAGCCAGGTTGCGTAGCGCAACCAGTCGACCGTTTCCCATGCCGGCACCAGCAATCGCAGCAGCAGAATCACGGGCACGACAAACCCGAGCGCCACCGGTAGCGCGCACAGAGCAAACGCTCCGACGCTATGACGCCCCTTCAGCGTAGTGCGTGCCGCCGGACGCTGGCTCGCGGTCGGCGTAAAAAACCGCGCGCGCCCGCGCGCTCGTGATTCGATCGCGAACACCGCCAGCACCAGCAACAGCAACACCGCCGCCAACTGGCTGGCCGCGACGCGATCGCCGAGTGCGAACCACGCGCGATAGATCGATGTGGTGAACGTTTGCAGGCCGAAGTACGAGGCGGCGCCATAGTCGGCAATCGTTTCCATCAGCGCCAGCAGTGCACCGGCGGCAATCGCGGGGCGCGCCAGCGGTAGATTCACACGCCACCAGGTCTGCCATGCATTCAACCCAAGGCTGCGCGCCGCATCCATCATCGCCGCGGTGCGCGCTAGGAACGCGGTGCGCGCCAGCAGGTACACATACGGGTAGAGCACGACAGTCAACACAAATGCCGCGCCGGCTAGCGAGCGAATCTCCGGAAACCAGTAATCGCCGCGCTGCCAGCCGAAGGTATCGCGCAACGCACTTTGCAGCGGGCCGGCGTACTGCAGGTAGTCGGTGTACGCATACGCGACGATGTACGCCGGCATCGATAGTGGCAGCAGCAACACCCATTCGAAGATGCGCCGGCCGGCAAAGTCGCAGGTGGCGACCAGCCACGCGGTGGCGGCGCCAATGACTATCACTCCGATGACGACGGCGGCGCCGAGCAGCGACGTCTCGAGCAGTGCAGACGGAATCACGGTCGCCGCAAGATGCCGCAACGTATCGACCGATTCGCCGGTGTGCCAGAAGCTGGCAAACACGCTCAGCACCGGCAACGCCACCAGGGCTCCGCACACGATCGCCAGCGCCAATGCTCTGCCCAGGCCCTCATCGGCGCGCAGCATGGAGAACGGACGTCGAGTCAACGCTGGAATCAAACGGGATTCTTTGGTCAAATGAGAATGAGAATTATATGCATCTGGCTTAGACTCATCGCATGAATAGCGCCGAACGCCCGCTTCTGTGGATTCAACAGCTGCGCGTCGCCTATCCCGCTCACTCTGCCCCGGTGATCAGTGGCGTTTCGCTGGCACTGGATCGGGGCGAGATCGGGTGCGTCGTCGGCAGTTCCGGCTGCGGCAAGACGACCTTGCTGCGTGCGATCGCCGGATTCCTTGGCGTTGACGAAGGCACGATCGAGATAGACGGCGTGGTCGTCTCCGGCCCGCATTTCACGGCCGCCACCGAAAAACGCGGCATCGGGCTGGTGTTCCAGGATTACGCGCTGTTTCCGCATCTGCGCGTCGAGGACAACATCGCTTTCGGGTTGCGGCATCTCGGGCCGGCCGAGCGTGCGGCGCGCGTGCACGACATGATCGAGCTCGTGAGCCTTCGCGTGCAGGCGAGCTGCTATCCGCACGAGCTATCGGGCGGCCAGCAACAG
>JBGSWY010000347.1:0-2988 GCA_041751715.1 Burkholderiaceae bacterium | reverse complement strand
GGCCGAGCCGGTCGCTGGCGCGCGCAGGGCCGCCAAACGATAAGCAGAAGAGATAGAGCTTCTTAGCAGCACCGCCGATGCATCAATACGGCGCACGTGACGTCGAGAAACTGCTTAACCTGCCGCGCAGTACGATCCGCTCGCTGATCGAAGCCGGCTTCGTCTCTCCGGCACGCGGGCCGCGCAACGAGTGGCGATTCTCGTTTCAGGATTTGATCGTCCTGCGCACAGCGCGCGCGCTGGCGGTTGCCAACGTGCCGCACAAGCGGATCACCAAGTCGATCAAGGAGCTGCGTCGGCATCTGCCGGAATCGATGCCGCTCTCCGGCCTGTCGATCGGTGCGGTGGCCGATCGCGTCGTCGTCAAAGAAGGCGGTAGCCGCTGGCAGGCGGACTCGGGTCAGTACCTGCTTGCATTCGAGAGCGATGCGGATGGCTCGATCAGCGTGATCGAACCTGCAGGCGTGCAGACTCCGGCGAGTGCGGAAATTCACTTCGCCAACGGCGTTGCGCTTGAAGGCGACGATGCCGAGGCGGCGAGGCACGAATACGAGCAAGCGATCGCAGCAGACCCGACATTGCTCGGTGCGCATATCAATCTGGGCCGGCTGCTGCACGAAGGCGGACACCTGGCGCACGCCGCGCGCGTCTATCGCAACGCGATCAAGTGGTGCGGCAGCCAACCGCTGCTGCACTACAACCTCGGCGTGGTTCTGGGTGACATGGGCCGCAAGCCCGAAGCGATGCGAGCGTATGAAGACGCGCTGCGCGGCAATCCCGATCTGGCCGATTGCCACTACAACCTGGCGCTGCTATGCGAAGACCTGAAAAAGCCCAAGGACGCCATCCGCCATATGGCGCAATATCGGCGGCTGTTGCGCACTCAATCGTTTTAGTCAGATAGCATCGCGGACATGCGAATCGCTGGTTCCAGAGTAATGCCGCTGCCTTCAGCCGAACCAACTATTTGCTGATCGGCGGCTACGCGTTGTACGCCCTCGGTTATCAGCGCGGGACGGTAGACATTGACCTTGTCTTGCCCTGAGCCTCGAGGGTTACTGAAAACGAAGCAGACACTGCGCGCGAAAGATAAATTTGACCGAAAGATTCTTGAGCGGCAATTGAAGAGCAGAAACGCGGAGGCCAGATTGATCTACGCTGGGGCCGTCGCGCGATCATGCAATCAGTCCATCCGCGTTTAGTCGATAGCATCGCACCCAACTCTGGCTTAAGGTAGCGCACTCCGGCACACCAGCCGTGAGTGTCCATGTCCGAACCTTTCGAACAACCCGGCGGCGCCGATGTCGAGGTGGGCGAGCTGTACGCGGCCGCCTATCGCGAATTGCGTCAACTGGCTCGCGCGCGGCTGCGCGCCGGCGGGCGCAACACATTGCTCGATACGACCGCTCTGGTGCACGAGTCTTATCTGCGCCTTTCGAAGGCGAGCGACGTGCAATTTCCGGATCGGGCGCGTTTTCTCGTTTATGCAGGCAGGGCGATGCGCTCGATCATCGTCGATTTTGCGCGCCAGCGGCTGACCAACCGGCGCGGCGGCGACGCTGCGCACGTGACCTACACGGTCCAGCTGGCCGACGGCGCGGTCGCCGGCGAGGCCGAGATCCTGCGCGTGCATGAGGCGCTCGACGCGCTGGTCAAGGTGGACGAGCGCATGGCGAAGGTGGTGGAGATGCGTTACTTCGGCGGACTGACTGAAATCGAAATCGCGGAAGCGCTCGGCGTCACCGACCGCACCGTGCGGCGCGACTGGGAGCATGCGCGGCTATTTTTGGCCGATGCGTTGAAGTAGGAAGTGCCGGGGACCGAGCGCTGATGAACGATCTCTTTGACTTGACGCCGAATCGCTGGGTAACGTTGCGGCAGCTGTTGCAAACCGGGCTTGAGCTCGATCCGCCATCGCGCGAAACGTGGCTGAACGGGCTGGGCGCCGAGCACGCTGCCTTCAAGTCCCGCCTGCGCAGTCTGCTCGCGCACGCCGACGACACGCGCATCGGGCTGCTGGACACACTACCGAAAGTCGAGACCGCGCAATTCCTGACAGCGCGCGATGTTTCAGACACGCGGCACGCCGGGGATCGCATCGGCCCGTATCGGCTGATCCGAATCATCGGCGAAGGCGGCATGGGCAGCGTGTGGCTCGCAGAGCGCACCGACATGCTGCACAGGCGGCAGATCGCACTGAAGCTGCCGCGCGCATCGTGGCGCAGTGCGCTGGCCGAAAGACTGTCGCGCGAGCGCGAGATTCTCGCTTCACTGACGCATCCGAACATCGCGCGCCTTTACGACGCCGGATTGGCCGACGATGGACAACCGTATCTGGCGCTCGAATACGTCGAAGGTGAACGGATCGATGCGTACTGTGCGCGCAAACAGCTCGACATCCCCGGGCGCTTGCGCTTGTTCCTGCAGGTGGCGCGCGCGGTGGCGCACGCGCATGCCAATCTGGTCGTGCACCGCGATCTGAAGCCGACCAACATCCTCGTGACCGAAACGGGCGAAGTGCGGCTGCTCGATTTCGGCATCGCCAAGCTGCTCGAAGACGGACAATCGCAGGAAACCGAACTGACGCAATCGGCCGGCCGTGCCTTGACGCCCGACTATGCGTCGCCCGAACAAATCCTCGGCCAACCGATCAGCACCGCCGCCGACATCTATTCGCTCGGCGTGCTGTTGTTCGAATTGCTGACCGGCAGCCGACCGTACCGGCTCAAGCGCGACTCGCGCGCTGCGCTGGAAGAGGCGATCACGCAGGCCGAGCCGATGCGGCCGAGCGCTGCGGCGGCGGATCCGAAGCTGAAGCGGCGCCTGCGCGGCGATCTGGACACGATCGCGCTGAAGGCGCTGAAGAAAAAGCCTGACGAGCGCTACGCCACGGTAGCCGCGTTCGCCGATGACGTCGAGCGGCATCTGGCGCAGCGGCCGGTGCTGGCGCAGCCGGACAGCCGCTGGTATCGCGCGCGCAGGTTCGTC
>JBGSWY010000346.1:0-3125 GCA_041751715.1 Burkholderiaceae bacterium | reverse complement strand
TGGCTGGTCGGGTTTATCGCCGATGCGAACGCAGCGCTCCGCGGGCACTCCGATTTCGTTGACCCAGATGTCGTAGGCCTCGTCGTCATCGATGTACACCGTGGCCCACAGTTTTTCCTGCGGCAGCCGGTAGACCTCTGTCAGCAGCTGCCACGCGAAGCGAATTGCATCTCGCTTGAAATAATCGCCGAAGCTGAAGTTGCCGAGCATCTCGAAGAAAGTGTGATGCCGCGCCGTGTAACCGACATTCTCCAGATCGTTGTGCTTGCCGCCTGCCCGCAGTGATTTCTGCGCGGTCGTCGCGCGTGTGTACGGTCGCTTCTCACGGCCGGTGAACACGTCCTTGAACTGCACCATGCCGGAGTTGACGAACAGCAGCGTCGGATCGTCCGAGGCGGTAAGAAGGCTCGAGGCGCGCACGATCGTATGGCCCTTCGATTCGAAGTACCGCAGAAAATTTTCACGGATATCAGCGCTTCTCATGACCGGCAGATGGCGCGAGTGAGCGCGCCTTCAAGTGAAGATCGGATGATACTTGCGCGACTACTGGCTAATGAGCCGGAGAGCGGCGAAGCGAGATCTGCGACGGCTCCGGTTTGGCGCGGCGATCGCCCATGCGAAGCAGTCGGCCGGCGTTGGCTATCACCAGCAGCGCGCTCGCCGCAGTACCTGCCACTGCGACTGCCGGCGACGTCACGCCCAGCGCTGCCAGCGTGATAAGACTCAGATTGCAGCCGAGCGCGATGCCGAGATTCTGCCGCGCCAGCCGCATTGCACGCCGCGCGACCGTCAACGCAAGTTCAACATCGGCCAGGCGCGAGGACAGCATGATCAAGTCCGCGCGTGCCTGGGCCGCCGGAGTACCGTCAGCCAGCGCGATCGAAACGTCGGCGCGCGCCAGTGCAGGCGCATCATTGAGCCCGTCGCCCAGCATCGCTACTTTGTGACCTGCCTTTTGCTGGCCGGCAATCCATTCGCACTTGCTGTGCGGCGTTTGATGCGCCAGCGCACGCTCGATGCCGAGCGTCGCGGCCACGGCATGCACCGGCGCACGCCGGTCGCCCGATAGCAGCACCGGCTCCACACCGCGCTCGTTGACCGCGTCGATCAATGTTGCCGCATCGTCACGCAGGCGTTCGCCGAATACGAACAGCGCCACTGGTCCGTCGGCATCGGCCAGCACGCTCGTGCTCGCTGCGTGCAATCCTTCGCGTGAGGCAATGGCGGCGACGTCGGCGCGCTGCGCTGCCTGCTTGTCGACCAGCGCGAACTCGGCCCTGCCCAACCGATAACGGCGTCCGCCGACCGTCGCTTCAATACCGGCGGATGCTTCCACCCTTCCATCGGTGAGCGGCGGCAGCGACTTGCCAAGCGATTGCACTGCGCCGATCAGCGCGCGTGCGTGTGGATGCGTCGATAAAGTTTCCATCGCCGCGGCTATCGCGAGTGTGTATTCAGGGTCCGCCGTGCGCAGCAGCAATTGCCGCAACAGGCGCGGTTCACCCGTCGTCAGCGTGCCGGTCTTGTCACAGGCAAGAAGATCGGCGCCGGCCAATGCTTCTATTGCGCAATTGCGTGCGACGAGCACGCCACGCCGCTCGAGCGCCGACTGCGCCGCGGCCACCGCTGCCGGCGACGCCAGCAACAATGCACACGGGCAGGCCGCGATCAGTACTGCGATCGCGCTGCCTACTGCGCGCGAGGGATCGATCAGCAACCAGACCAGCAATGTGGTCATCGTCACCGCGCCCATCAGCCACAGGTACGGAGCAGCAAAACGCGCCGCGAGCTCATCGGTGCGCGGACGCTCGCGGCCCGCCTCTTCGGCCATCCGCTGCAACGCGAGCGAACTCGATTCAGTGCCGCTGCGTCCGACCTCGATCACCAGCGGTTGATCCAGGTTGATCGAGCCCGCCAGTAACGG
The DNA here is from genome assembly GCA_041751715.1 of Burkholderiaceae bacterium. GTDB lineage: Bacteria > Pseudomonadota > Gammaproteobacteria > Burkholderiales > Burkholderiaceae_F > JACCZX01. The sequence continues at coordinate 1,201 of JBGSWY010000346.1, read as the reverse complement.
CGCGCCGGCCGCCTTGTCGATCGGCAGCGACTCCCCGGTCAATGACGCCTGCGAGCAACTCGACCGGCCATGCACCACTACGCCATCGGCCGGCACCGATTCACCGGGCGGCACCAATACGCGCGCTCCAGGCTTCAACTGGTGTGCCGGCACGGTTTCAGTCGCGAGCGACGACGGAAAGGCAACCAGGCGCAGTGCGGTGGTCGATTGCCGGCGTGCCGCCTCGACATGCGCGCGCGCAGACGCGACGCTGCTGGCCATCACCCAGCGCGAGCTGATCGCGAGCGCTATCACCAGCGCGACGGCGTCAAAGTAGATCGGGCCGCGCGCCATGATCGCTCCGAACGCACTGGCGGCAACTGCGGCGCTGATCGTCAGGACGGCCGGCAGCTCCAGCCCGATCGCGCTGATGCGCCGCATCCGAAGCTGGCTCCATGCAGCGCGATAAAGTGGCTGCGCGGAAAAGAGCAATGCCGGCAGAATGAGCACGAAGCTCGCGCCCTGCAGAAGCCGTTCGATCTCTTCCGAAATGGCGCCGGGCGCGGCGACATACAACGGCAGCGACAGCATCAACACCTGTGTCGCCGCCAGCCACGCGATCACGACGCGCAGCAAGTCGATCCGGCGAACCTGCGCGTCGATTCGACCATCGTCGCGCGGCACGCGTCCGGCGTCGTATCCGGCACACTCGATCGCGCGCTGCAGCTCACCACGAGTGACCTGTTTGGGATCGAACGCGACGTACGCGGTATGGGTCGCGAAATCGACGGTCGCTTTCGCTACGCCCGGTACGTGGCGCAGGCTCTGTTCGATCATCAGCGCGCACGCACTGCACACCATGCCACGAATCGAAAGTTGCAGGTGCGAACCTGCGGCAGTGGCGGCTTCACTCGCAGCCGAGCTGGCTTCGGCGTCGGCCGTGATCGAGGCGTTGAGCAAGGCGCGATCGCGGCTCCCGGCTTGTGCCAGGAACAACTGCTCGGCGATGAAGGCGCAGCCATTGCAGCAGAACGCGCGCATCGACGCGCCGACCGGACGGCGCACTATGCGCAGACCCGCAAGCGGATCGCCGCATTGATCGCACGCCAAAGCGGCGTCTACATCGCCGCTCGCACTTTCCGCGCCGGATAGTGCAGGCACCTTGGCTTTGCGAATCAACTCAGACGGCATCGGGACGTCGGCCGATCTCACTCATCGACAA
>JBGSWY010000345.1:0-42084 GCA_041751715.1 Burkholderiaceae bacterium | reverse complement strand
CGCCGCCGGCACCATCGCCGCCGGCACCATCGCCTCCGACACCATCGCCTCCAACACCATCGCCTCCGGCACCACCGCCTCCATCGCCATCGCCATCGCCGTCGCCATCGCCGCCACCACCGCCGGCGGTCTTTCCGTTGCAGGCAGTGCCCGGCAATCGCTACCTCACCGATGCAGCGGGCCGGCCCTTTTTCCTGCTCGGTGATACCGCATGGTCGCTGGCATGCAATCTGTCCCGCGAAGAGGTGGTCGAGTACCTCAACAATCGACAGGCGAAGGGATTCAATGCCTTCTCCGTCAACCTGGTCGAGCACTTCTACTCGAAGCAGACGCCGGCGTGGATCAACACCTATGGCCACCCGCCGTTCAATACGCCGGGGGACTTTTCGACGCCCAACGGCGACTACTGGGAGCTGATCGATTTCATTTTTCAGCAGGCTTCATCACGCAATATGCTGGTCCTGGCCTTTCACTCCTACAACGGGTACGAGGGCGGAGTCGAAGGCTGGTATCAGGAAATGAGATCGACCGGCGTATCGAAGCTGTATTCGTACGGTCAATTTCTCGGAACTCGATACGCAGCCTTCAGAAACATCCTCTGGATGAGCGGCGGCGACTATGACGCTCCGGACAAGGCCTTGTTGAAAGCCGTGGTCGATGGGATCGACAGCGTGGTCCCGAACGCGCTGCACTCGCATCATGGAGGCCGCGAAACAGACGCGCTGGCCTGGTGGTCCGGAGACCTCGACTGGTTCGAGGTCAATTCACTGTACGACCGCCTGAACGTCTCGGCGAGCCTTGCGAACAATGCCTACACCTCTCCGAACTGGAAGCCATTTTTCAGAATCGAGGACACGTATGAACGACCGGATGTCTCCGAAAGGATCATCCGGATGCTTGCTTACGGTTCGGTCCTGCAAGGAGGAACGGGCGCGGTCTACGGCCATGTTGCGGTGTGGCCTTTCGGTGGTTTCTTCCTGGTTTTCTCGCCGCTGACCTGGCGCGAGGCGATGGATTCAGCCTGTGCACACTCGATGACGCACTTCGCAGTAGTCTTCACGACTCGCAACTGGACTCAACTGGTGCCTGATTACGACACGCGAACGTTCATGACGAATGGCTGGGGTGCGGATCCCGATTTCAACTTTGCGGCGCTGGCGGCCGATCGTTCGTTCGGGATTGCTTACCTCAGCAGCGCGCCGAGCGGCCTGACCATTGATCTGGGCCGGCTTGCCGGACCCAACGTGCGATGCCGGTGGTATGACCCGGTCAATGCCGCGTATCAGGAAATCGGCACATTCGCGGCGAGCGGCTCCAGAGCGTTTAACCCTGTTGGAAACAACGTTGGAGGCTTTAGCGACTGGGTTCTGGTGATGGAATCCGGAACCTAGTCCGAAATACCGCTCACCAGCTTTCTGCAATGAAAGGCTTCTGCGTATCCGCTGACGGACCGGCTTTCCAGTCCGCGAATACGCATCAGCGCTGCCAGGTTCTCCGGCTTGAACCAGGACTTGTCACGCTGCGAACGAAACGTGCGCATTACATGCGAAATCTTTCGATTGGCGAGCGCAGCGGGCAGCGGCACATACATGTTCGGCGTGACCAGATCACCGTCGAACTTCGGGATCTCATACTCCCAGATCATGTGATCTCGAAACGTCTGCCAGGTGACGTGACTGATCAGACTGTGGTCCTGGTGCCGATCCTGCCAGTGGTGCGTCAACACGAGATCCGGGTCGACTGCCTTCTTCATGCGCTCGAACTCGGCCTTGACCTCCGGCAGGTGGGCCGGAAGCAACCCGTCCGGCAACGCGCAGATGCGTGTTTCGCCGCGCGCCGTACCTCTGATCAACGCTTTCGCCGCAGCCGCCGCTTCTGCTCGACGCGCCGGCGTGGAAGTCAGCACCAGCAGATGCACTTTGCAGCGCGGGTAACGCTTCTGGATCGCCATTATCGTGCCGCCGCATCCGATTTCGATGTCGTCGCAGTGCGCTCCGATGCACAGCACCTCGAGCGCCGCCCTGCTTCGGCTATCGAGAGTCAGCGCCAGCATGGCCCCTCGTCATGACTTCCATACCATCCACGGACAATCTGCCCTGGCTTCCATCCGATCAAGGGTAATTTTGTCTTTGAATGTGTCCATCGCGCGCCAGAACCCGAAGTGTCGATAAACGGCTAACAGACGCTTGTCTATCAGCCGTGCGAAGGGTTGTTCCACCAGTTCATCACCCTCCTCGATGTAATCGAAAATTTCGTTCCGCAGAACAAAGAAACCGCCGTTGATCAGGAAGTCGCCTTGCGCGCGAGCGGCGATATGCGTTGCCCAACCATCGTCGGTCGCCGCCACGTTATGGAAGCTGTGCCAGTTGACTACGCCGGCGAAACTGGCGACCGCATCCTTCGAATGGAAATCCGCAATCATTTGATCGAGCGGTATGTCGGACAGGCCGTCTGTGTAGTTGGCCAGAAATACCGATTCGCCATCGAGATGCCTGCGCACCTTCACCAATCGTTGTGCGATGTTCGCATGCAACCCGGTATCCACGAAGGTGATGCGCCAATCCTGTATATCGGTTGAATGCAGCTCGATCCGACGCCCGCCTTCCGAAAGGGTGAAGTCATTCGACATGCATTCCTTGTAATTCAGGAAATACTCGCGAATCAAATCTCCGCGGTACCCGAGGCAAAGAATGAATTCCTTGTGTCCGAAATACGCGTAATACCGCATCAGGTGCCAGATGATGGGCCGGATGCCAACGCCGACGAGCGGCTTCGGAATCGTGTCCGAGTGCTCGCGCAGGCGCGTCCCGAGGCCGCCGCAAAACAGGACAACCTTCATGATGGCCCGCACTTGGCGCAGCGCGCGGCTTCAGGCGGAGATGCGCATTGTTTCTGCATCGAGATGCTCTTGCGGATTGGACCGGACCATTAGATCAAACATGAACGAACCGCGGTCGCCCGAGATAAGCGGCGCAAAGTACGGTGATTTCGCCGACATAGGGCATCCATGAGAAGCGAGATCGCGCACGGTGCGGCGTGGATGATCCTGATGCGCTTGGCAGACCGCTCGCTCGGTCTGATCAGCATGCTGGTGCTGGCTCGCCTGCTGATGCCGGCCGACTTCGGCTTGATCGCGATGGCGCTGTCGTTCATCGCACTGATCGAGCTGGCCGGAGCCTTCAGCTTTGAGGTGGTGCTGATCCAGCGCGCCAACCCGACGCGTGTTCATTACGACACCGCATGGACTTTGAACCTCGGTTTTGCGCTCGCCTGTGCACTGCTGATGCTGGCGCTGGCGCCGCTGGCGGCAGATTTTTACAACGAGCCGCGACTTGTCACCGTAATGGCGGTCCTCGCCGCCGGCTGGGCACTTCAAGGCGCAGAGAATATCGGCGTCGTGAACTTTCGCCGAAACATGGATTTCTCGCGCGAATTCACCTTCATGTTCGGCAAGCGGCTGGCCGGGTTCGTTGTCACGCTGATCCTCGCATACGTGCTTCGCAACTATTGGGCGCTTGTGATCGGACAGCTAGCCATCAGAGCCACGGGCGTGCTGCTCAGCTACCTGCTCGAACCTTATCGTCCGCGCCTGAGCGTGGCCGCACGGCGCGAGCTGTTTTCTTTTTCCGGCTGGCTGATGGTGAGTAATGTGATGGCTTTCGGCCTGGCACGACTGTCGCATTTCGTCATTGGCCGCAGCCTCGGAGCAGAACCGCTGGGCCTGTACGCGGTGGCTTCGGAAATCGCGCGGCTGCCGTCCACCGAAGTGAGCGCTCCAATTAACCGCGCAGTATTTCCCGGACTGGCGCGCCTGTCGCACGACCTGGCACATCTGCGCCAGGTATTCCTCGATGTGGTGGGTTTCACGATCACGATCACATTGCCCGCCAGTGTGGGGCTGGCTTTGATAGCAGTGCCGCTGGTGGACGTCGCGCTCGGAGCGCGCTGGCAGGAGGCAGGGCCGATACTGGCCGTGCTGGCGATTGCCGGCGCGGTGGAGCTGATTGCCGCCAACAACAGTATCGTGTATCTGGCGCTCGGCAACACTCGAACCTTGGCCGTTTGGACCGCGCTCAAGCTCGCGGTTCTGATTGGATTCGCGTTTGCTTTGCTGCCTCAGTTCGGGGTCCTGGGGATGGCGCTCGCAGAACTCCTTGCATCCGCAGTAGCAGTGGTGATTACCACGATCATGACGGTGCGCACCACTGAAATGCGCTTTATCCAGCTGCTGGGTGTGGCGTGGCGCCCGGTGATGGCGACGATCGCAATGAGCGCGGTGGTCGGCGGCGTGTTAGCTGCCGGTGCCAACCGATCCTTCGGGGAATCATGGCTCTTGCTGTTGGCCGGCATTGGCGCCGGCGTGGTGACTTACCCGGCCGCGCTCGCCACTCTCTGGATTGCTTCGGGTCGTCCTGCGGGCGCCGAGCAGGTGGTCGTCGGTCGGATACAAGCCTTGTTGGCTCGAGCCGCCATCAGATTCGCGCGCTGAGCATTCACGCGATGCGAGCATCCTTCGCATAGCGGTCATTGACCAGAACGCAGTCGAACTCGATCAATCGCTGCGATTGATCGTGGTTAAGCGGGATCATGGTACTCAGCGCGAATCCCCGATTGATAAGGTAGTCGAGCACTTCGCGGTAATCCGGCATGCCCTGATAAATGGGCCTGACCGACGCTTCCAGCTGCACCGCACGCACTGTTTCAAGCGTCTTCTCGGCACCTTTCAGAACCTCCAGGTCGTAGCCTTGCGTGTCTACCTTGAGGAAAGTCGGGGCCGGCAGCACTGCCCGGTCGAGCCGCTGTACAAAGTTGTCGACCGTGTCGACCGCAACTCGCTGTCGCTCCAGGATCGCGCTCTTGTCCCAGATGTTTTTAACGGCGTCGCTGGTCGGAGACAGAAACGAGCTCAGTCCGGGGGACTCGGTCACGTTGATCTCGATTTCATCTTGGCTACTGCCGAGCGCCATCTGATGGATGTGCCAGGCATCGTCACGACTGCTTTTACGCTTCAGGTGCTGTGCCAGGTGAGCCACCGGCTCGAACGAGTGGATCACCCCGCGAAAGCCGAGCTTGTTTCGAACGAAATCGCCAAACTGCCCGAGGTTTCCGCCTACATCCAGCACACACCCGATTTCATATGTCAGAAACAGTGGACGCAAATGACGACAGACAATCTTCTCTTCGAACTCCCAGTTGGGAAAGAAGGTGTAGTCGCGCGAGTACGCCAAAGCCTCCAGTGCACGGCGCACAACCCGCTTCAGCGGCGCGTATCCGTAGGGTGCCTGGGCCGCGGCCCGATCGCAAATAACTGTTTGAGGTATATCCGCCATCGTGACCCCATTATGCGGCACCGATGGCCGCGTAACGATGCACGATACGTGCCCAGGTAAACTCGGAATAGACGCGTTGCCGCAGGGACGCGGCAAGTGACTCGGCCAGTGCGCCGTCCTTAAGGACACACTCAATAGCATTCGCAAGCGCCGGCACGTCGTCGGGCGGTACCACCAGCAACTCGCTACCGTTGCTCAGGCGGCGTGACACGCCGCAGGCCGAGGTGGCGACCACCGGCCGGCCGAGCGCTCCAGCCTCAAGCACCACGATTCCAAACGGCTCCCGCCGCGAAGGCAATACAAGAATGCGCGCGTGCCGCAGCAATCGCATTGCCTCTCCGTGGTCCACATCCTTAAGCAACCGCACACGATCGGCGTGACGCAATTGCCGCCTCTGACTTTCGACGCTGTCGAACATATCGGCGCTGGTCACGCGGCCTGCGATGACCAGATGCACGTCCGGGTCGCGATGTGCAAGCAGATCGAAAGCCCGTAACAAGACGTCAAGCCCCTTTTTGTATTCGAAGGTGGCAAGGCTAACGATGCATTTTGGTGGAACTTGTATAGATGGAGGCTCGGCTGTCTTGCGCTCAATCAAATCCGGATCGACACCGTTATCAATCACGCGCAAATTCGGCATCGGCCCAAATTCCTGCTCGAACTCCTGGCGCAGTTGTTCAGAACAAAAAATAAGTTCGTCGGCATTCGTCAGCAGTTTGACCCACAAACGCCGGCTCAGACCGGTCGTCGCTGCTGCCAGCTGCAAATCGGCGCCGTGGAACGACAAAATCAACTTCGGGCGCACCGGCAGGACGGCTCTTACGACGAGCCAATTCAAGTCATCGAGGTCCGGAAAGTGAACATTGATACGCACTACGCCTTCACGTATCAACAGACGACGCAGGTGAGCCAGGATCGCGGGACACTCAAGCAGAAACGCCAGACCATTTTGCACCGGACGGCTCGCGTCCCAGGGGCCGCGCAAGTGTCCGTAGCTGGTCCGCCTGCCTTCGATTTCAACGACGTCCGCCCGACGAGCTTTCCACGCCTTGATCAACAGTAGCGAGCGGTTACCCAGAACCCGCACATTCGCATCGAACAAACTCTCGACGACTTGATTCACGCCTCCCGGATGATGCAGATCCCATGGCAAAACGAACAGCCATGTGCCGCCGCCGGGACGTGCAGGATTCATGAGGTATGCGGCTTCATGTCATTGCCGCTCAAGTGTGCAAGTTTTCACCAGCGAGAACTTCAACCATGAGTCCTGTATCGAGTGCCACCAGCGTCTGCCTATGTAGCATAGGTCGCGCCGTGCATCGGGCGCCGCTTGACCGAAGGCGTTGGTTCCAGCGCAAACGCTCTTCGCGGCCTCACGATTCGGATTTCCCAACCTCATGCGAACTATGACATTCGCGATTATGACTGCCTTCACTGGCGATCAGCACAAGGTGCGCCATAGTCACGTTATGGTCTTTGAGCCCGTGTACTCATGAAACGAACATGAAAAGGCTGGCTGGACATTGCCGAAGCGATGGCAACAAGAGTGAAGCGCCGCTATCTCGGGATTAAGGTGCGAAACCACACTCTTCGCACAGATGAAGTTGAATTTGAAATGCTCACCGGAACGGTAACCCCGGAGCCTGGGCGCTGGCTTTCGTCGAGATCGACGCCGAAGGACATGAGTTGCCCGTTCTGCGCGGAATGAAGCAGTTTGGAAAGAGACCATCCGATCCTGATCGTGGAGGACAGCAGCTTCGAGGTTGCTGTCTTTCTTGCGGGATCCGGCTAGTCAGCCGAGCAGCGGGACGGTTCGAGCAACCTAGCTTTCGGGTCAGTGCGCAGAACGCACCTCGCGACTGGTTACCGTCCGTGCGTGCTTTGCAGCCACGATTGAAACATCAGTACATCCCACAACGGATAGTGCCAGTTGCGCTGCCCGCTCTTGTGCTCCTGCCACCGCTGTTGAATGAGTTCCGGCTTCAGATATCCTTCGCGGCGCAGGCGAGCCGGATCAAGCAGATCGTCGGCCCACTCGCGCAGCGGCCCACGCAGCCAACTGTCGATCGGCACCGCGAAGCCCATTTTCGGACGATCGACCAACGCCCTGGGCACATACCGGTACAACACGTTGCGCAGAATCCCCTTGGCACCATCGCGATTCAGGTTGGCCGCGAGTGGAATTCTCGCTGCGAATTCGACCACTCGATGATCGAGCAGCGGAATGCGGGTTTCCAGGCTCACCGCCATCGCCGCACGATCGACCTTCGCCAGAATGTCATCGGGCAGATAAGTCACGAGGTCGAGCAGCATCATCCTGGCCACCGGATCGCGGATTGCAAGATCGCCGGCCGAATCGAGCATCGTCGTCGGCTCGTTGTCGGCCAGTACGATGTCCAGTGGCGGCTTCCAGTGCGAGACCAGATCGCGATAAAGCGAATCGAGAGTCTCGTGCGCCAGCACGTCCGCCAGCTTGTGAATCTTGTCACCCGCCAGTCCAATCCGGTAGCGCCGCGGGGCAACAGCGAGCATCGGCTTGGCAATCATGCTCCAGCGCTCGACCGACACCTTCTTGACGGAGGTGGCGAGCGCACGTCGAACGGCAGGAGGCAAGCGCGACAGCTTGTTCCATAGCCGCTGCCCGAACGCATAACGTGTATAGCCGGCAAACAATTCATCGCCGCCATCGCCGGACAAAGCAACCGTCACTTGCGAGCGGGCCAACTGCGCCACCAGAAACGTGGGGATTTGCGAAGAGTCTGAAAACGGCTCATCGTAGATCGTGGGCAGTCTGGGTATGACTTCCCTTGCCTCGCTCGGCGTTACATAGAGCTCGGTGTGATCGGTGCCGAGGTGCCGCGCCACTTCGGCGGCGTTCACCGCCTCGTTGTACTCCTGCTCGTGAAAACCGATCGTGAACGTCTTGACCGGCCGCATGCTCTGCGCCTGCATCAAAGCCACCACGGTGGAGCTGTCTATACCGCCCGATAGAAATGCGCCGAGCGGAACATCGGCCACCATTTGCTTGCCGATCGCGTCGCGCAGGAGCGCGTCAAGCGCAGTGCCAATGGCCGCCTCGCCATCTCGGAAAGGATCGGAAAAGCCGCGCTCTGCCACAGTGCGCGCCGACCAATAACATTTGATGATGGGTTCACGTGACAGCCACGGCAGCGTCAGGGTATTCCCGGGCAGCACCTTCGATACTCCGCGGTAGATCGAATGCGGCGCTGGAACGTAGTTGTATCGCATGAACAGCGCCAATGCGCCGCGATCGATCTCAGCGCTCCAGTGCGGATGCGCTCGCAGCGCTTTCAGCTCGGACCCGAATAGAAAAGTGCGGCCTGCCCATCCGTAATACAGCGGCTTCTCGCCTATCCGGTCGCGGGCGAGGTGCAATGTGCGACTGTGCGTATCCCATAGCGCAAACCCGAACATCCCGATCGACTGCTCGAGCGCTCTATCGAGCCCGCGCGACGTAATCAAAGCCAACAAGACTTCTGTGTCGGAATGGCCGCGCCACGCCGGCGCCTCGCCGCTCTGCTCCAGTTCCCTGCGCAACTCGAGAAAGTTGTAAATCTCACCATTGAATACGATCACGTAGCGGCCGTCGGCCGAGCGCATCGGCTGATGGCCGGCGGGTGACAGGTCGATGATCGACAGACGGCGAAAGGCGAGCGCGATGCCGCACGCCGGGTCGACCCACGTCCCTGAATCGTCCGGGCCGCGGTGCACCAGCGTTTGCGCCATTGCGCCGGCGATGTGCACAAGCGTGCTGTGTTCAGTCCCGTCGAAAGTCAGAAATCCAGTGAAACCGCACATCAGATAGCTGGTCCGACTCGTGCTACGAGTATTTCGTAAACGAAGGCACACCCGGAAACGTTGTCCATGAACACTACAATATCGCGCATCCGCCTTCGGCTCGCATGGAATATGAATACTGCTTCATCCAATGCTCGTTCTGCTGTCCGTTGGCCGCTGGTATTGGCCGTCTTGATCACATTGGTGGCGCTGGAGGCGCACGCGGCGGTAGATTGCGAACCGTTCAAGTGGCAGGAAGAGCGACTGGACGTTACCGCGGCCAACGACCAATTGCGGATTTCTCAGATCGAAGGCCATCATTTTGATGCAGACACCGAGAATCTGATTCGCGGCATGACCGGCTCGATCGGCGCCGACATCGATTTTCTGGTGCGCTATGCGCCGAACCACCATCGCGGGCTGGCCGCGCTCGTCCGACTGGCGCTGAAAGACAAGACCCCCAAGCCAAGCGGCGTGCAAATCCCGGTCGAGTGTTATCTCCTGCGGGCTCTCGAATTCAAGCCGTCGGACCCGGAAGTGCACAAGATTTACGCGACGTACCTGGCGCGGCTCAATAGAAACTCAGAAGCTTTGGCAACATTCGGGCAGGCCGAAAAGCTGTCGCCGAACGACCCGGTGATCGCGTACAACATGGGACTCTTGCTGACCGAACAGCGCGACTTCGAGCGAGCTCGGGCATATGCGAAGAAAGCGTACGCGGGCGGAATCGAGTTTCCTGGCTTGCGCGACAGGCTTGCCCGGCAGGGTCAGTGGCGCTGATGCTCGTCGGCACTCGGAACCGGGATTGACCCCTTGCGCTGAAAAAACGCCGTGACAGCGGCGTTGGCCTCAGCGAGTGCCGCGTCGTCACTCGGTTCGAAGTACTTGGACTCGGGGCTGTTTGACCTCACTACGATGTCTTGCGTCCACGTCTCGCCTTCGTGTTCCGCGACGTTGCGCAGCCGGCGATTGAGCGCGGCGGTCGAAACAACGCAGGAAATGTTCTCCAGAGCCCACTGTCGCGGTTTGAATGGCAACTTGCCAGCGATGACTCGTTCCAAACTTTGAGCTAACTGGCGCTCGGGGACGACTAACCCTGTCTGCGGCCCCACGTTCTTCTCAGCGCCGCCAATGTACTCAGCCAGCAATACCACAGGGACGTCACAGAACATGCTCTCCGCCAAGGCTCTGTTAGCGCCCTCCTTCAGGCTCAACAGGACACAGCATCGTGAGCTGCATACGACCTCCATCACCTTCTGAAACGGAATGCGTTCGAATACAGTAATGCAGTCGGCTACGCCATAGAACCTGGCGAGTCTCGCAATCCTGTCCAGATCTCCTCCGTCAAAGCTGGCGCCGATCAACGCCACCTTGGGCTTGCTTTGCATCTGACGCATCGCCGAGAAGAGAACGTGGTGCCGCTTCCAGGGCGCCCAGATAGCATTCATCACGATGTCGAACTCCTTGGCGGCACCCAGAAACGGCTCCGCGACCCGCGGATCGACCCAGTCGCAGGACCCGAGCGACACGGGTACAAGCTGGCTGCCCAGAACCTCGATGAACTGGAAGTCCATCACGTCAGGCGCCATGACAACGTTCTTGCAGTCTGCATGGGCATACTGAAGGATGCTTGGATCGCATAAGCCGGTCCAGGATGTTTCGAGCACCAGACGAAAGTAGGCGTTCAGAGTTTTGAGATCTACTACCTGCGGCAGTGCATGAATGACCTCCGAATACATGACATGTAGCGCGCCCCTTTCTTCTGGCCCTATGAAAGGCTTGATTACGCGGACTCTGCCCTGCTCGAACGACTCTGCTTTCGCTCCCTCAACACCAGTCGCGATGATGACGTCGAGTTTCGCGGCAGCTGCCCGTCCTAGGTCAGCACGACAATCTTGAGGCGCTGTACGCTGGCCGGCAGCAAACACGCGCGCGGCGAGCACTTTTCTGCCAAGGCGGTCCAGCAGCAGCCCCGCGAGATATATGCCATGCCACAGGCTGCGACTTCGGACTATGAACTCGCGCAGTCGAATGCCCGTCAGTTCAACGCCTGTCATGAGGCGTTCGACGAAGCGATCACCGGAGCTAGGAAGGCGTTTACCGCCGAGCGGGGACGAGGCCATCAAACACGGGCAACTGTCGAGAGCAACCCGGGGGGATGCGGAGGGCGTGGATTATGACTTTTTTACGCCGGCTCCACTGGGGCGGATCGACCCACCGACGCCGTCAAGGCTTAAGGATGGCGACCTTATTGCCTTCGCCGGCGATCCATGCAAAGCATCCGATCGGCCGGACATAAAAAAATCTTGTGTTATGAACCGAGCCGTTCTGAATCGCTTCGGTTGGCTGCGACGCCAGAGCCGCCCCGCCGATCGAAACGGTGCTTACCGTCCATGTTTCCGTGAGCGGGTTCGCCGCGGGCGGCTGAATCTTGTGCAAGCTGTTGCCGCCGTTGCCTATGTACGTGTACCAGCAGCCATCGGCCGGATACAAGTGCCACTGCGACTGATTATCGGGCGGAAGATTGCCAACCGTTCTGAGGGTTACGAACCCTGCACCCATGTTGTTCAAGTCAAGCGCGCGCAGCCTTCCGGCCGACGTCTGTACGATCAGCAGCCGCCGCGAGTCATCGATGAACGCTGACTTGTTATTGCCGACAGCGGCCGGAGTCGCGATGCTGACTGTTTTCCAGGTCCAGTCGGCACCATCCAGATAGTCCAGGTTGGAGCTTTCGTGCAACTCATAACGGATCATGTAGTAGCGATTCGTTACCCCGTCGTAGCACGCGGTGCGAAAGCCGCTGTTTCCAATCGATGCATTGGTCGATTGGCGAGTCCACAGGCCGGTGGCAACATCGAACCGATGCGCGTATCCGGAACCGTAGTTCGAGCTATATCCGGCCGCCATTGAGCGCAGGATCAGTGCCGACCCTCGGCTGCCGCCTCCGTTGGCTGCCGACAGCGCCAACACGTTGCCGTACAGGTGCGACGGAGCCGGGATGCCGGCGGATACGCCAGGCCAGTTGATCTCGCCGACGCTATTGATTTCTCCCGAAAACCCGGGAGCGTTCAAATCCCGGTTTATCCACGGCATGCCATTGGCGTTATCCACCCGCTTCCACGTCGCATCAGCGAAGTCGAATAAGCAGCCACCAAAGTTGGGCGGCACGGCATGCCCTCCCGAGCCGGCGATTACGTAGGCTCCGCCGGCCGAATAATCGTCGACGAAGGTGCCACCGCCATAGAAGAAGAACAGCGCATAGTTCCACTCGTACGTCGTGTGCGTCGACGGCCTGACGCTGTCCGGCGAGTTGGCGCCAATCAACATCGCTTGACCGGGCGGAGGCAATGAATACGGAAACGATGTGACCGAAAGCGTCGCTGGCGAAGAAGTAAGAAGTGCCATTTATTTATTCCTTGGATATGCACCCCAGCGCGGCTCGGGACCGAACCCCGCGCTCCACGCTGACAGATTAGTTACGTTGGTCGTGACCTTGCTCCAGGCCGCATCCGCGCCGGCCACGCCGCGCTCAACTGCGGCCACGAGTGCCGCCCAGAAGTACGACGGGTAATAAGCGCCTGCGTTGTTTTCCACACTGGCGGACGCATAAGATGTCCCGCTGCCGTTCATCCACGGGCCCGACACCGGCGGCGGTGCGTCGCTGTAGCTCCACGCGAACTGTTGGCCCCAGGTGGGCAACGAATCTATCGTTGTCCCACTGCGGCCGGCCGGCGTCACGTAGTAAAAAATTCGCCATTCACCGCCGGTGGATTCGTTGATGTATCGAACCGGTTGGGCCGCTGCCCAGTCGGCAAGCGCAGTCAGGGCCGATTGCTCCGCACCGCTAAGTACCCTTGCGCTCGCCGCCTTGTGCAGCTCGGTGACTAGATAATGGTGCTCCCACAGCGGTTGAGTAAATCCGGAGCCGCCGTAGTTCTGCACGAATGAAGGCGAGAAGTCCCACACAAATCCGAGCACGGACTTGGGGTCGTCCTGAAAGCTTTTCAGCAACTGCGAATTGCGAAACAGCGCGGAACGCGCCGGCTGCTTCCAGTTGTCGCTATCCGGCGTCAAAAAAATGGCATGCGTCAGACTCCGCACGCCCCATGCCTTGCCGCGCGTCTCATAGTAGGTCCCGAAGGTGCCGTTGTCGCTCGACCAGGTTCCGTTCCACACGGCGATTTTCTGCGCGATCTCGATGAATACCGGCGACGGGCGGCACATGAACGCCATCAAACCTGCTGCCGGATGATGTGCAACCTCCCACGAGGGCTCGGCGCCTGTGCTGTGCGGCCACGCTCTGGCTGCGTCGGATCCGAATTGCTGCTGATTCTTGTTTGTCAATTGATCGAACGTCGGCACAAGTCCGGTGCCCGCGTCTCGATAGTTGACGTTAAAGCTCAACACTGACAGCGCTGAGGCAATCACCGCGCGTCGAGCTTGGTTGTCGCCCGTTTGCAGATACTGGACTTCCCATTTGGGCAACGGGCCGATGAACGCGGAGTCACCGCCGCCGCCCATATTGCTTGCGGGGTGGCGACCGACACTCCATGGCTGATAGGTATCGGCCGCGTACGCCGCCATACTGCCGCCGCCTTGCCACACGCGGAAAAACAGCGGATGCGCCTGCATCGAGCCAGTGTCCTGCGTGACGTCAATGCCGGGGTCGCCACCGACCCAGCTCGATGCGTACCAGGCACGAAATGCTTGGTGCGTTCCGCCAGGAGCGTTTGCGGACTGAACATTCGTCACCGCCGCGCCGTTAACCGTCACTGCTGCCGTGTAAGCAGCCGCGGCCGGCTGCGTCGGTGTCGCAGTTACCATCTTGCAGTTCTCGACCACCACCTCGACCAGCGCTCGATTCGACGAAAACGCGTGAATGTCGACCACTGCTTCCAGGGTCGGGTGCGCTCCGACCGGGGCGCGATATCGGCAGCAGATGACACGCTCGTTGGCCCACCAGATTTTCGACGGCGTTGCGAAGTCGTTCAAGACCGCCGAGCCGAGGGCGCCGCAGTTGACCGTCACATTCGAGACGAGCTGACCGACTCGCGCCGCGTTCAACGGCGTTGCGTTGACAGCGGCAGCGCGCAAGCGGATTTGTCTGGACGTGCCGAGCGTCACGCTTGTTTCACCCGCCACTACGACCACCGATGCCGAGCCGTCGGGCCATCTGGAGACGACGGTGGAACGCACATTTGGATCGTCTGGCGAGTCGAGGCTCTGGGCCGCCGGAACCAAACCCTCCAGTGGCAGCACGGCCGCAATGTAGGGCCCGGTGCCGGTTTGCGTTGGATGCAGGGTCAGCGTCGGCAGGCCTCCCGCAGCAGGTCCGGCGCCGGGCGCCGGGGCTGGAGCGGGGACGGGCGGCGCCGGAGGCGGCGCACTGGATGCCGCAGCACTTTCACCGCCACCACCACCGCAACCTGTCAAGGTTGCGGCAAGCGCAACGGATGTACCCTTTAAAAACTGACGTCGCTGCATTTCAAGAGTCCGCTTGTTCGCGTTAGTTCGCGTAGATCAACGGCACCGTCCAGTCTGAACTGATCGGCATGCGAAGGAACACCAGCGGTGCTCAGGGAGATGCGTAAGTGAAGACGACGCCGGTGACGCTGCCCACTGTGGCAGATCCCACCGACAGTATTCCCGGCTTCGTCAACGTCATTCCGGTGGGAAGAGTGGCCCCGGCGGAACTGACGCCGAAAGCTCCTCCTCGAGCAACGCCCGCCGGCAACGTGGTGGCCAGATTGAATGTCGAGCCACTACCGACGGCGAACGACGGAGGATTGACCACCCAGGCGGCTGACGCCGGAGGTGGTGATAGCGCAGGCGGAGGTGGTGCCGGAGCCTCTGCTGCAGACGGATCTTGTTCACTAACATCGCAGCCTAGGAGCAATAGCGCTCCCGCCCCGAACCCGAAACGCAAAACTGTACGGCGCCCCACCTGTTTCATGCACTCCCTTTTTTACAGCGGCACATTTGTTTGCATATTTTTAGCAGCGCGTAACCGCCTGCCCTTTGCTGCGCTGCATTTAACGCCATAGAAGAGAAGCGAGCAATTACGCAATCGGCCTAATGCATGACGTGATGCGGATGGTGGGGAACTTCTACGCTCGGCCCGAAGCGCAACGTGCATACCAAATGTATGGGACCCTCGGGAGTTGACCGTTTATCTTGTCTTATTGGTCAAGCCGAACTATATCTTCAAACGACTCGCGCTGCCGCAACAGTGAGATCTCGCCGTCGTTCACCAGCACAGCAGCGGGTCGCGGATTAGAGAAATTCATCTGATTGGGAATGAAGTACGCGCCGGCGTCCATGATTGCCACCAGATCGCCCGGTTGCAGCGCGCGGAACGCTTTCGATTGAAAGTGAAGATCGCCCGGATGGCACAGCGGGCCGTAGAAGTCGTAGCGGCTGTCGCGCGGGTCCGCCGCGCCCGTCACGGCAAGCAACTCATGCATTTCATAGCCGGTCGGCATCGCGATATTTTTTCCGCCGTCGAGAATGACGCTGCGGTTTTCCTTGATGGCGAGCACTCGCAGTACCAGGCATTGCGCGCTGCTTGTAAGAGCCCGGCCCGGTTCGAAGATCACCATAGGGGGGGCGACGTCTGAGTAATATCGTCGTAGCAGCGCGACGATTTCGCGCGCGTAATCATCTGGCCGTGCCGCAGCCGCGACATCGACCGGGCCCGGCGGGCGGCCGTTTTGCATCAATCGCATTTCCCATTCGGTGAACGGGCGCACGGTGGGCACGCCAAAGCCACCGCCGAGATCCAGCTGCGTGATCTCGACTCCCAGTTCCGCCCGCACCGCGCGCGCGAATTCGAGCATCTCGCGCACTGCCTGCAGGTAGATCGCCACATCCCTGATACCGGTGCCGAGGTGAAAGTGCAGTCCGGTTGGAGCCAGACGATCGTGCTGTCGAATCCGGCGGAAAGCCTCCATCGCCTGGCCCGATGCAATGCCGAGGCCGAATTGCGACGACCAGCCGACGGAAGTGATCACGCGTACTCCGACGCTCTGAGCACGCTGCGCAGTGCGCGCGGCCTGTGCGATCTCGTCGATCTCGCTCAGACCATCGACGTTGATCATGCCGACGCCGCGATTCACGGCTAGCTCGATCGCGTCGCGGGTTTTGGCCGGACCGTTGAAGATGATTTGTTCCGCGGGCACGCCAAGCTCGAGCGCGAGCCACAGCTCGAAGTGGGAAATGACCTCAGCCAGCGCGCCGGCGCCGTGCAGTACTTTGATCACGCCGGGCAGGGGATTCGTCTTGTACGAATACCCGACCGCGATGTTCGGATACAGGCGCTTGAAGCTGCTCTCGAAGCGCTCGTAGTCCGCAAGCAACCGTGACCGGCTGACCACATGCAGCGGCGTACCGTAGTCGCCGGCAAGTTGCGCAATGTCGACCCCATCGATCACCAGGTTGCCTGCATCGCCGATGGTCGCGCCCCATTCAGAGGGAGCGATGCCGTGGGTCTGCTCCAATCGGGCGCGCTCACGCTCGTTGCGCGCATGCACAGCGTCGACCGCCAGTTTCTTGGCGAAGCGCTTCGCGGAACTAAACACGCGCAACCTTGCCCACCACTTCGTCGAGCAATGCCGCGAGCTCGCGGGCGCCAAGTGCTCGCGAGTGTCGTTCAATCAAGCTTGCGTCCGGAATCGACACATCGCGCCTGCGAAAATCACCCAGGAATGTTCGAAGCACGTCGGCGATTGCCGCCGCCGAACTCATGTCGGCGACATACGGTGCTTTCCATTGATCCGCGACCAGCTGATGCGTATCGCCCGCCGCATCGAGCAGGCCGATGATCGGACGCCGGCAGGCCAGATACTCATAAGCCTTGGCGGGAATTTGCCGATTGCACTGGGCTCCCTGAAATAACAGCAGACCATCGGCGCGCTGCATCTCGGCCATGGCTTCGGAATGCGAGATTCGCTTTTCCACAAAAACAATGCGATCGATTCCAACCAAGGCGATCTGCCTACGATATTCTTCATCGCGGCCGGTTGCACGCAGTATCACGCGCAATGAACCGTCCGTGATATCGCCTCGTTTGCGCATTTGCGCGATCGCTTCGAAAAACGCCGTTGGATCCCTGTCCGGTATCTCCATCAGTCCGCTGTGAACCAATACGATCGGCTCGCTACGCTCGCGAGGATGGAGCGGGGGGTCGATATCCATCGCACAGTCAACGCCGTTCGCCATGATGCTGAAGCGCGCCGCCGGCACATCGACATACCGTTCGACATAAAGACGCCGCGCGCTTGGCGTTGTGACGACGACAGCCGCAGCCATGCGGACCGCCCGCTTCTCGATCCAGCGGTACGTG
The DNA here is from genome assembly GCA_041751715.1 of Burkholderiaceae bacterium. Taxonomy (GTDB): domain Bacteria; phylum Pseudomonadota; class Gammaproteobacteria; order Burkholderiales; family Burkholderiaceae_F; genus JACCZX01. The sequence continues at coordinate 24,615 of JBGSWY010000345.1, read as the reverse complement.
CTCCGCATCCACCGCTCTTCAGGCCAGCCCTCGTACACCATAGGATCGCGCAGGTCCAGAACCAGCGGGATCCTGGTCAATCTGTGCAGCACCACCGCGGCCACCAGCGCACTCGCAATCGGAAACGTGGCCCAAAGAACCGCAGGCTTGTGGCGCCGAATGCAAGTGAGTCCCGCAATGATTGCGGCCGCGGCCCACGTATTCCAGCGGTCGGGTGTCGCGAGCCACGTCGGATAACGCCCGGCGATGGCAACATGGCGGGCAATATCCAAACCTGCCGCACGCACGATGCGCGCTCGTTGCGGCACCCTTTCCAGACTGCGGTCATCGACTTCCGGATAAACGTGCGAGCGTGCAGTCAGGACAATCGGTTGCCAGTGGTATTCGGGCAGATGGCGCACAAAGCTGAGCGTTCGAATGCTGCCGCTGCTTTGCGCGAATGGCGGAAAGTGAAAAGCGAGCATCAACACTTTACGCATCATCGATGCCGCAAGGACTGCAGAAACGGACGCGGATCGCGCCAATCGAACAGCGCGAACACATTGCAGCGAACAAGCGATCGAAGATACGCAAAGAGTCCGAGACGCCCGTGGCGAACCACGCCGATCGAGCGGGAAAAGGCGACGAAAAGATCCTGATACAGATCGATCCAGGTCTTTCCTGCACGCACCGCAGGTTTCCTGCTGGACGGCAAAAGCCCCAACACGAGCCCCAGGAAATCGTGGTTCGACGCCGGTGCCAGCGCATATTGCAACCAGGGTCTGGCGTTAATCTCTATCAGGTAGTCGCGTCCGCTGTGCGTGTCGCGCAGTATCTCGACTTCGCCAATTCCGAAGTAGGCCAGGCGTTCAATAGCAGCCCTGCCTAACTGCTCGGCGCGCTCGTCGACGCACAGTTCGACGCAGGTGCCGGTCTGACAAAGCCGCGCGGCAGGACGGACTTTGCGCGCGGTAAACATCAGCGTTTGGCCATCGCACCGGGCAAACGGCACCGAGTATTGCTCGAGTGCCCGCCCCAGCAGCGATTCGCTGACCAGCGCGACCACACCATTAACCTCGAATTGAGACAGCCAGTGCGCAAGCTCCGCCTCGTCCTGTGCCTCTACCGCCTTGGGCAAATCAAGCTCGCGGCGGCCGTGCAGCGTTCGCACAGGCCGTAACAAAAACGGAAAGCGCATGGATGCCGGACGCGCCTGACGGCCCGGCACCCAGGCTTGCGGACACGGCAGCACCGCTTCATTGCACCATTGCGCAAACGCCATCTTGTCTAGGCAAACTTCGAGCGTGGCGTTGTCGGGATGCACGATGGTTTTGTACGCCGAAGTCAGGTTCGCCCGATGATCGATCACAAAACGAATCCAATGATCGGACGTCGCAATCAATGCGGCTTCCGCGCCGCCGAGGCTCAGAATGCGGTCACGCATCGCTGCCTGGGTCATCGAAACGACGTTGACCGCCGTTACCCATCGGCTATGGAACGCTGGCCCGTCGTCCGAATCGACAACGACCGGATTTAGCCCCCGCGCGCGCGCGTCTCTTGCTACAGCAAGGCCGGTAATCGAAGCGCCGAGAATGACCAATGGTGACAATACGAATCCTGAGCTGCATCGACCGCGCCGCATCTATCGACAGAGCCGCTTTCAAACAACGTTAACATGCAACACATGCGCCGATTTGTTTCGCTGATCGCTTTCGTTGTCTCGAGCGTGCCGCTTGCCGCCGCGGCGTCGAACATCATCCGCGTCGGCCCTTCACACGAGATTCGCACGCTCCAAAAGGCCGCCGAGATTGCGCGCGACGGTGACGTCGTCGAAGTCGAGGCGGGCGACTATCGGCGCGACGTTGCCGTATGGACACAAAACAATCTGGTGATTCGTGGCATCGGCGAACGCCCGCGGGTCGTAGCCGACGGCGTAGCGATGGCAGAAGGAAAAGGAATTTTCGTCGTCCGCGGCAGTAACACAACGATCGAGAATCTCGCCTTTTCCGGCGCGCGCGTGCCGGATCTCAACGGCGCGGGGATTCGGCTCGAAGGTGGCCGGCTGACGATTATTAAATGCCTGTTCGAAGACAACGAGAACGGCATTCTCACGTCGAACGATTCGAGCATCGAACTGCGCGTCGCCGACTCGACGTTTGTGAACAACGGCGCAGGAGATGGGCAGAGTCACAATTTGTATGCCGGAACGATCGCCGTGCTCGAAGTCACCGGCAGCTACTTCGCGCGCTCTCGCACCGGCCACTTGCTGAAAAGCCGCGCCAAGGCAACATCGGTTTTATACAGCCGCCTGACCGGCGAAGGCGGCTCGTCGAGCTACGAGCTGGATCTTCCGAACGGAGGCGCCTTAAGAGCAATCGGCAACCTGATTCAGCAGGGTAACCAGACCGAAAACCCGGTGCTGGTTTCCTTTGGCGCCGAAGGTTATCGCTGGCCGGTCAATCATGCGCACATCGCTTTCAACACGCTCGTCAACGATCGATCGCAGGGTGGCGCCTTCATTTCGGTTCGTTCCGGCCCGGCCGAGGCGGTAATCACCAATAACATCATGGTCGGGCGCGGCGAACTCGATATGAAGGCGCCGGCGGTGGTCAAGAACAATGTTCAGGCACGCTTGGATGACTTCGTCAATCCGGCGCAGTTCGACTATCGGCTTCACCCCGGCAGCAAGCTCGCCGGCTCTTCGGGCGCCGTCAGCACCTTCAAGAAGAACGATCTACCAACGCGCGAGTATCGACACGCGGCCGCTTCGGTCGAGTTGCCCGGATTGACGCAATTGACACCGTTAAGTCCCGGCGCGTTTCAACGCCTCGCCCGGTAACGCTGCAAAGGTGGTGTCGCTCTTGTCGGATGACCGCGCGGCGCCGGCAGTCTGTGGCTGGTTCGATCACGGACTTGCATCGAGACATCCGGCAAGCGCGCCGGTGCATGAAACGGCGGCAGGACACAGCGTCGTATCCGCGCCCGCGTTCTCGATGAAGCTGCAATCGAATTGCGGCCAGGTTCACGTTGCCGACCGCAGCGTCACGGCAGTGTTCGGTGAGCCGCGTGACGAGGATATGCGCGCGCTAACGGCCGAAGAGGTCGTGCGCCTTGCACAGGGCGGCAGCGGCGTTCCGAATTTCGAGCCGCTGCGCGGCCGCTTTGCAGTTGTTCACATCGACTTGACGCAGGGCAGCGTTACGCTGGTAACCGATCGCTTTGCAGTAATTCCCCTCTGCTGGTCGGTCCAAGGTTCAAGGTTCGAGTTTTCCGATCGGGCCGACGCCGTGGGGCACGCAGCCCGGCGCGAGATCGACCTGCAGGCGATCTTTAACTACGTTTACTTTCACGTCGTCCCGGCGCCGCGCACGATCTTTCGCGGGGTTCAGCGGCTGCAGGCGGCCACACAGCTTTCGTTCAACTCACGCGGCTTGCACTTGAGCCCGACCTGGCAGCCGGCGTTCAGTGAGAAGAAAACATTCAACCTCAGAGTCGAACGCGAGCGATTTCGCACACTGCTTCGACAATCGGTTGAAAGGGAAACAACGACGCCGCGCATCGGGGCGTTCTTGAGCGGCGGCACCGATAGTTCGACCGTGGTCGGGCACCTGGCGCTCGCGACGGACAAGCCCGTCGACGCCTTCTCGATCGGCTTCGAGGCGAGCGGATACGATGAAATGTCTTATGCACGCCTCGCAGCCAAGCATTTCAACGCCAAGCTGCACGAACACTACTTGACTCCGGACGAGCTGGTGCGCGCGATTCCACGCGTCGCCTCGCACTACGATCAACCGTTCGGCAATTCATCGGCACTTCCGGCTTACTACTGTGCTCGCCTTGCGCACGAGCATGGCGTTGAAAAGCTTCTGGCCGGCGACGGCGGGGACGAGCTGTTCGGTGGCAACACCCGATATGCACGCCAGAAAGTGTTCGGTGCCTATGATGCAATCCCCCCCCTGCTCCGCAGGCGCGCGGTCGAACCTTGGCTGCTCGGACCCGACGGCGCACGCGATATTCCGGGGATCAGGAAGCTGGGCCGGTATGTCGAGCAGGCTCGCATGCCGATGCCCGAGCGTATGGAGTCTTATAACCTGCTCGATCGCTTTGGCGCCAGTTCAGTGTTCACGTCGACGCTCCTGGGCCGAGTTGACAGCACCGAGCCGCGCACGCTGCAGCGCGAGGTCTACCACGTGAACCGAGCACAATCGATCGTCAACCGAATGCTCGCTTACGACTGGCGCTTTACGCTGACCGACAGCGATTTGCCGAAGGTCAGGCTCACCGCGCAACTGGCAAAACAGGCGGTCGGATTCCCGTTTCTCGATGACAAACTGCTCGACTTTTCCCTTAGCCTTCCGGCATCGATGAAGGTTCGCGGCCTCACGCTGAGATATTTCTTCAAGGACGCGCTGCGTGATTTTCTTCCGGAGCAAGTCATTCGCAAGAAAAAACACGGCTTCGGACTGCCATTCGGACCGTGGCTTGTGCGGGACGAAGCGCTGGCCCGGTTTGCCTCCGATTCACTCGCGCGGCTGGCCGAGCGTGGAATCATTCGTCGTGAGCTGGTGCACGATCTATTTTCAAATCGCCTGCGCGAACATTCGGGCTTTTACGGCGAGATGGTGTGGGTGTTGATGATGCTAGAACACTGGCTTGAGCGGCACGCTCCCACGTTCAAGATGGATTGATAATCGACGGCATGCGCGACATCGCAATGTTTCTGATCGTAGCCGGCGGGATTCCGTTCATCCTGCGTAACCCTGCGGTCGGTATCTTCTTCTGGGTCTGGTTAAGCCTGATGAACCCACATCGCGCCGCTTGGGGATTCGCTTACACGTTTCCGTTCGCGTTCGTCGTCGCGGTCACCACAGTCATAGCGCTTTTTCTCACGCGGGAGCCGCGTCAATTGAAAGGCGGCGCAGCAACCTGGGTGTTGCTCGCGTTCGTTGGCTGGATGTGCTTGACCACACTTTTCGCGCTCGAGCCCGAGCGAGCTGTCGAAATGCTCGAGCGGGTGGTAAAAATTCTGTTCGTCACATTCCTCGCATTAATTACGCTGTACAAGCGCGGGCACGTGATGTGGCTGATATTGATCATCGTTTTTTCGGTCGGCTTTTTCGGCGTCAAGGGCGGCGCGTTTACGCTGGCGAGCGGCGGCGAGTTCCTGGTCTGGGGGCCGCCCGAATCGTTCATCTCCGATAACAATGCACTTGCGCTCGCGGTGATCATGACGATCCCGCTGTTCGCCTACCTTTACATCATGTCCACCAGGCGCTGGATGCGTGCCGCGATCGTCGTGTCGATCGTGTTGTGCGTGGTATGCGTGATCGGCAGTTACTCGAGGGGGGGCTTCCTCGCGATCATCGCGATGTTCGGCTTCTTATGGCTCAAGTCGAAACACAAGATCTGGCTGGGGCTGGCCGTGCTCTTGTTCGGTATCGCTTTTTACCCGTTCATCCCGCCGGAATGGGGAGAGCGAATGAGCTCGATCGGCGAATATGAGCAGGACGCCTCGGCCCTGGGCCGCCTCAATACGTGGACGATGTTGTACAACCTGGCGGTCGACCGGCCGCTGGTAGGCGGCGGTTTCGAGCCGTATACGCAGGAAGTCTTCCGCCGCTACTTTCCGGACTATGACCTGACCCACTCGGCCCACAGCATTTACTTTCAGGTGCTGGGCGAGCATGGGTTCGTCGGGCTCGCATTGTTCCTGATCTTCTGGATACTGACGTGGCAGTTGAGCCGTCGCATCATCAAACGCACGCGCGATGTTCCGGAGTCCAAGTGGGCGTACTGGCTGGCGGTGATGATTCAGGTGAGCTTAGTGGGGTACTTCGTCGGCGGCATGTTTCTCAACCTTGCCTACTGGGACATGCCGTACTTCCTGATGATCGCGCTGGTCGTCACGTGGCATGTCGTTCGCAGCGAGAGCCCAGCACCGGTTCAAGACCAGGTGCCGGGGCGCGCCCCGACGCGCTCGCCCGTTATCTCGTCTTGACGGCAAACACTGCGACACCCGGCGTCAGCACATGTCCCAGGAAGCGCACCGGCCTTACGGCGCGCGCCAGTTTCACGACCGCGCGCTGCGGCGCTCGCACACGGCTCGGATCGATCATGTCGAAGCGATCGAGGCATTCGAGGCCGAACGGCGCGAGAAAATCGCGCAGGCGATAAAAATTGAACCAGTTGACGGCCGGGTACGTCGCGTAATTGGCGAGGGCAGGCCGCGTCGTGACCGCCAGCCGCTCGCAGTATCGCTTGATGAAGCCCGGGTACCAGCTGTAACAGGGCAGATTGAACTCGCTTTGAACCGGGCACAGCGTGTTGGTTGTGCTGAGATACAACAGGCCGCCTGCATCGAGCACGCGCACCGCCTCGCGCAAACACGTTTGCCAATCGGAAACGTGTTCGAGCAGCTCGGGCAGCAAGCACACATCAACGGCACCGTCTTGTAGCGGCAGGGCAGTCGCGGTGCCGATGTTGAAGTCGATCATCAGCGCGCGTTCCGCGGCGCGCTTTTGCGCCACTTCGATCAACGGGCCGCTGACATCGAGACCGAACACCGAGTGGCCGAGCTCGGCCCAGAGCAGCGACTGCGTGCCGGCACCGCAGCCGATATCGGCAACTCGCAGGTGCGAAGTGGCGCGGCCGCGCGCCGCAAGCAGATTTAGAGACTTGTCGCGAATCGTGCGGAAGCGCTGAACCGTGGCATCGGAACGGCTCGCTTCCTCGTAATAGGCGAGAAAGTTTGGATCCGACCGATGGTCGAGAGGGGCTGAGCGCTCGCGCGATTCGTTCGAACTCATCGCATGGCTTTCTCGCAGATGTTCTCGAACACGCGCGCGACGGTCGCATTCGAGTAATGCTGTTCGACGTGCCGGCGGGCTTCCTCAGCCAATGTACGACCCCGCTCGGAACTTTCCAGCAGAGACCCGACAGCCTGCACAAACTTTTGCTCTGTATCGGCCTGCAGATAGTGGCGTCCGGCTTCGACATCCAGACCTTCCATACCGACCGATGTGGCCACGACCGGAACACCCATCGCCATTGCTTCGAACGCCTTGATGCGCGTGCCGCCGCCGATGCGCATTGGAATCACATACACAGCCGCACCGTGCACGTGCGGCCGAATGTCGTCCACGCGGCCGGTCATGATCCAGCCGGGCAGCGCCGCGCGCGAAAGGTCCGGCGGCGGATTGCGCCCCACCACCGTCATCGTCGCAGCCGGATGCTGCGCCTTGATCTGCGGCCAGATGTTCGCGCGGAACCAGCGTATCGCATCGATATTCGCGAGCCAGTCCATCGACCCGGTAAAAACAATCCGATTGTTCGGTTCGCTCGGCGCATAGTGAAAGTAATCGAGGTTGACCCCGGTCGGAATGACATCGACCTGATCCACAGCGTAATTTTGGCGGAAATGCTCTGCATCGCGCGCCGACACTGCGACGACTCGATCGAAGCGGCGCAAGGCGTCGCGCTCGAAACGGCGCATCTTGCCGAGTTGATTGCGCCACATCAATTTTGTCCACCACCGTGACGCATGCAGCGAGTGCCGCTCGACGATCTCGGCCTCCACGTTGTGCGTGAACAGCACCGCGGGAACCTCGCGCGGCGATGGGGCGAGCACGGCCGAGTGAAGGAAATCGAACACTGCTACCTGCGGCCCTTGGGCAAACGCTTCTTTCACCAACTGCACTCCCGCTGCCGAGCGGTCGGAAGCTATTGATAGCGGCAAACTCGACGCCAATAGCGGCCAGCGTCGCGCAGTTCTTTGCGGCGCCGGCCAGCATTGCCATTGATCGGCAATGGAGGCTAACTGCGCCGCATACCGCTTTTCCTGATCGTCGGCCGCCGGGCTCAACAAGCGAATTCGAAATTTTCCGCCGCGCATGTTGCGCAATATTTCGGTGGTTCGGATGGCACCCCCCGAATCGGCCGGGAACAAGAAACGCGGCGAGACGAAGACCAGCTCCGGCCGCGTTACCCGCCTTGTTACCAACACACGCCCCAGTAGTCCGATGAAATGCGCGTGCGATCGCCATTGCCGGCCAGGTCGATCACAAGTTGCGCGCGCGTGCCATGCGCGTACAGACTTTCCCAGACCGAGGGAAGGGAGTGCCCGACGATCACGGTGTCCGCGTCCTCGATCGTTTCTTCAGCGCTCGCGGTCAACAATTCGCCCAGGTGCGGAATAGCATCATCGATGTACTGCTTGTTGGCTCCGATCAGTCGCGACAAACTGACGTCGGCGTCGTAGATCGACAGCCGCAAGCCCTTACCCAACAGGCGCTCAGCCAACGTCACGAGCGGGCTTTCACGCAGATCGTCGGTGCCCGGCTTGAAGCTCAGCCCCAACATTCCGACGCGCCGGCGCTTGTCGGCCAGCACGCGCTCGACCACTTTGTCGATATGAATCTGATTGCTCGGCAGAATGCTGCTCAGCACCGGAGTTTCCACATCGCGCGCTCGACCGAGGTACGTCAGCGCGCGCAGGTCTTTAGGGAGGCACGACCCGCCGAACGCAAAGCCCGGCTTCATGTAGGCGGGTGAGATATTCAGTCGCGTGTCGCGGCATACCAAAGACATGATCTGCCGACCGTCGATCTCGAGCGCACCGGCAATGCGGCCCACTTCATTGGCGAAGGTGATTTTCAGTGCGTGAAAGGCATTGCATACCAGCTTTAGCGCTTCCGCCGTGCGAATGTCGGTCGCGATGAAGTCGCACGGCAAATGCCCGAAAATTTTTCGCAACACTTCGATCGAATCGGGTGAATCTCCACCGACCAGCGTGAACGGCGGATGGTCATAGTCCTTGATCGAACTGCCTTCGCGCAAAAACTCGGGCTGAAAGCACAGCCCGAAGTCAGCGCCGGAGCGCTTGCCGCTCGTGGATTCGAGCGCCGGACGCACTAGGTCGAGCGCAGTCCCCGGTGCGACGGTCGAGCGCAGCACCACCGTGTGAAACGCTCGCTTGCGCGCGAGCGCAGCGCCGATCGCTTCGGCCACGCGCACGACTGCCGACAGATCCTGCGAACCGTTCGACGACGATGGCGTGCCGACGCAGATGAACGACAGGTCGGTCTCGGCAATCGCGCCAGCAGCATCGTCGGTCACTTGCAGACGGCCCGACTGCACCGCAGCGCGCGTGAGCTCCTGAATTCCATCTTCGACGATCGGCGCCTTGCCCGACCGCAGCAATGCGAGCTTTTGCGGATTCAGATCCACGCCCAGTACATCGTGGCCGTCACGCGCCAGGCAGGCCGCCGAAACGCTGCCCACATATCCGAGGCCGAAGATGCTGATTTTCATTGTGGCTGAGTACTCAGCAAATTGCGCCCCATTCTCAAGCCGAATTTCAGTTTGCCTTTGTCCCAAGGAGTGAAGCGCGGCAACTGAAACAAATCCGCGTTGCGGTCGGCAACTCCGTTCGCAGTGCTGAAGGCCGCCGCAAAGCCCAGTTCCCGTACCAGCTCGGTCGTGTGAATCGTGTAATCCTCGCCGGGCCGGCCGTTCGGATAGGCGAATAGACGAACCGCGTGCTGCGTAATCTCTTCCAGCCGCTGCCGGCCGTGCTGAATTTCATCGCGCGCGGCCGCCGAATCCATACCCGCGAGGATCGGGTGATTCACCGTGTGTCCGCCGATGCCGAAGCCCGTCCGCGCGAGCGCCGCTACTTGCGATGAGGTCATCATCAAGTCATCCGGCGGAACCACTTCTGCAAGCCGGCAAATACGCTCTGCGGTCGCCGTGCGACGCTCCGGCTCGAGGCTCTTTACCTCCGGCAACAGCACCGAGATCGCACGCCTGCGCTGATCGATCGATTCAAGCGGGTGTACCTGAAGGCCGAGCTCGGTGAGATCGAGACTGTCACGTCGGCAGCCGCGCACTGCAGCGATGACTGAATCGTTGAACATGCGGCCGCCGTCGAGATAACCGGTCGCGATAAAGAAGGTTGCCGGCAAGCCGAGCTTGCGCAGAATCGGCGCTGCGATCTGCTCGTTGTCTGCATAGCCGTCGTCGAACGTGATCGCCAGGGATCGTGTCGGAAGCGCACCGCGCTTCAGCTTCTCGACTGCGTCGGCCAACGGGATGACGTTGAAGTGCTCGCGCACCCAGCGCATCCGTTGCTCGAATTCGGCAGCGCTCGGCTCATCGGGCAGCAACGGATCGGGGGCGCTAAGTACGCGATGAAAGATCAAGGTGGAATGGCGCGCACGATCACCGGCCGGCGCCAGGGTTGAATAGATCGCCCGCAGCGCGCTATCCAGCATGGCCGACCTCGGTACTTGCATGCTCACGTTCGGTTCGACCGCTCAACAACAGTTGACGATACGCATCGAGCAGCGGCTGCATGCGCCGCTCCCATGAATTCGACTCGGCATACGCGCGGATCGACTCGCGGTCCCAATTCGTGCGAAGCGCTTCGTCGATCGCTTGTTGCAGACGATGCGCGTCGCCGAACGGAACGATGCGGCCGAGCGACCGATCGTTCACGACCTGAGAGTTGCCTCCGACATCGGTCGTCACCACCGGCAGGCCACACGCCATCGCTTCAAGAAACACATTGGCCCAGCCTTCGTACGAAGTCGCCAGCACGAACACATCGGCGGCCGAGAGCGCGACAGGCAACTGTGCGTGCGGGAGCGCGCCGAGAAAGTGAACCCGACTATCAAGGCCGAGCGAGTCGGCCATGCTCTTTAGACGCCTGTCCATATCACCCTCGGGGCCGGGGCCGCCGATCAGCATCAAGTGCAGTGTTGGGTGTGACGCCAGCAACCCGGGCAGGCATTCGATCACGCGATGAAAGCCCTTGCGCTCGCTCAGCGCCCCGACCGAGATCAGCACTGTCGCATCGGCCGGCAGTCCAAACTGCCGGCGCGCGTCTGCGCGCGAAACCGGGGTGAACTTCGAAAGATCGACGCCGTTGCCGACCACCTGTACACGCGTTGGGCTTGCTCCTTGTTCGATGGCAAGCGTCTGCAAGGCAGCGGACACCGTAATCAATCGATCGGCGCCGTTGATCGCACGCTTGAGCGCAGCGGCAACGCCGCTACGCGCCTGGCTCTCTTCATTGCCGCGCAACGTCAGCATCACCGGCAGCTTCAGCCAGCGCCCAAGCAGAGCCGCAGCATAGCCGTCGGGATAGCCGAAGTGCGCGTCGATGATGTTGGCGCGATGATCGCGCGCCACTGCGCGCACGGCGAAAAACGATGACAAAGCCATGAACACGCCATCGGTCCGTTTCAGCATGCCGGGGATGCAAAAGAAGCGCGGCCGGTGCACATCGATGCCGTCCATGACTTCGTGCGTCGCTGCCGGTGGGCGAAAGTGAGGACGAAACCGTCGGATCAGCGACTGTCCCGGAAACCAGGCCTGCGGAGCGACCACCACAATGGGCACATATTTTCCGACGCGGAACATCCGCTCGCGAATGAACACGCCGGCATTCGGCTGCGCCGCGCTCGGAAACAGCGAAGAAAGCACCAACAAACGCGGACTCGATTCACCGCTCACGCCGATAGCCTGCTCAGATGGGCGCTCGGTTGCTGCTCTCCCCCCTGGCGGACGAAAGCCTCGAACATCAGTAACGACCAGAGCGGATCGCTGTGATCGCGCCGGCCCGATTGATGTTGATCGAGCAGTTGGCGCAGATAACTCGGGTCGAACAGTCCGGTGCCGGCCAGGGCATCGCCGAGCACGGCTGCGCGCACTCGCTCACGCAGCGGCCCGCGCAGCCACGATGCGAGCGGCACCGCGAAGCCCATCTTCGGTCGGTACAGCACCTCGTTCGGCAAATACGGTTGCATCGCCTTTTTGAACAACCACTTTCCTTCGCCGCCGCGCAGCTTGAACGACGATGGCAGGCTGGCAATCCATTCCACCAGCAGGTGATCCATTAACGGCTCACGTACTTCGAGCGAATGCGCCATGCTGGCACGGTCGACCTTCGTATTGATATCGCCGACCAGGTAGGTCTTGATGTCCAGGTACTGAATCAGCGCCAGCGGATCGTCCTGGCTGGTCTTTGCCGCGTGACGCTGGAACACCTCGATCGCGTTGTAGCCGGCAAGCTCGGCCTTGAACGAGTTCGAATACAAACGGCTGCGCATATCGTCGCGCAGAATCGACATGCTGTGAAAGTACGCCTGCACCGAATCGCGCGCGAGCGCCTGCAAAGTGGTCTTGCCGCGAAGTACGCGCGGCGCCCAATCGGCTTTTGGATACACGCGGCCGAGCAGGCCGAACACCGGCCGGCGCAATGCCAGCGGCAGCGGTTGCCGCATCCGCTCCTCCAGCATGTGCAGCCGGTAACGACGATAACCGCCGAAGCTTTCGTCGCCGCCATCGCCGGATAGTGCGACCGTCACGTGCTTGCGCGCCAGCTCGCACACGCGGTAGGTGGGGATTGCCGAGCTGTCCGCATACGGTTCGTCGTACAGACGTGCGAGCAGGTCGATCAAATCGAAATCATCGCTTTCGACGCGCTCGACGGTGTGCCGGGTGCGGTAGCGCTGCGCCACCTGCTGCGCATATTTCGACTCGTCGTACTGCGCATCGGAAAACGAAATCGAGCACGTGTTCACCGGCGCCGCCGATGTCTCCGCCATCATCGCCACGACTGCGCTCGAATCGACACCGCCGGAAAGAAACGCGCCCAGCGGTACTTCGGAGATCATGCGCAGCCGGACGCTTTCTCGCAGGCGATCGATCAGCTCGGCGCCGGCCTGCTCGGCCGTCAACGTGCTCGAGCCGGTAAACACCACATCCCAGTACTCGCGCGGCGCCGGTACCGGCGCACTGCGCCGGACCGTCAGCGTATGGGCCGGCGGCAGCTTCAGCGCAGCGCCGAAAATCGTCCGCGGCTCGGGCACGTAACCGAACGCGAAATAATCTTCGACCGCCAGCGGATCGATCTCGCGCCGGAGTGCGCCATGTGCGAGCAGTGACTTCAGCTCGGAGCCGACGATCAAGTAGCCGTCAGGTAGCTCGGCGTAAAACAGCGGCTTCACTCCCAATCGATCGCGCGCAAGAAACGCTGTCTGCTGTTTCTCGTCCCACAGCACGAACGCAAACATGCCGCGCAAGCGATCGACGCATCGCTCGCCCCACGCTTCCCACGCATGCACGATGACTTCGGTATCGCTGCGGGTGCTGAACACGTAGCCGAGCGTGCTCAACTCGGTGATCAACTCCCCATAGTTGTAGATCTCGCCGTTGAAGATCACGACTACTGAGCGGTCGGCGTTGTACAGCGGCTGCTGGCCGGTGGCGAGATCGATGATCGAAAGCCGACGGTGTCCGAGGCCGATGCCGGGGGCCAGGTGAAGTCCGCCTTCATCCGGACCGCGATGGTGTTGTGATTCGTTCATGCGAACCAGCGTGTCGCGGTCGACAGGCCGGCGCGAACGCAGATCAATGATGGCGACGATGCCGCACATGGGACTCAAAGCTCCGACCGTAAATTGGATGCCGAACGCGCCGCACTGCTGCGCTGACGCAACTCGGTGAGATATAACTGATGGTAGCTGTCGACCATGCGGTCAAGACTGAAGCTCTCTTTTACTCGAGTGCGACCGGCGTCACCATGTTGCCCCGCCAGCGCCGGTCGATCAAAGTAATCGACGATGGCCCGCGCCAGCGCGCGTGGGTCCGCAGCAGGCACCAGGCGGCCGGTAACGCCATCTTTGATCAGCTCCGCATTGCCACCAACCTGTGTCGCGACCACCGGAAGCGCACACGCCATAGCTTCGAGGATGGTGTTGGATACCCCCTCCCCCAGCGACGACAGCACGAAACAGTCGAGATTGCGCATCACGTCCGGAATGTCGCTTCGCTCACCGGCGAGCCATGCCAGCTCACGTATGCCGCCTTCATTCAGGATGCGCTCGACTTCGCCGCGCAGCGCCCCTTCCCCGACGATAACGAGGCGCATTCGGTTTCCCGCGCTCGGATTCATCTGCAGCGCGAGTACGAATGCGCGGGCCAGCGTGACTTGGTCTTTCACGTGATCCAGGCGGCCGACCGTGCCAACCAGCCAGTGCTCGGGATCGCGGAACGGGCAGCCATCGATCGCCGTACGTGCCCCAATGACGGGATGAAACCGATTCGAATCGACGCCGTTGTACAGCTGCACCACACGGTCCGCCCCAATGCCTACACGATCAACCAAGTAGCGCTCGAGGTCCTTCGACATGGCAACGTAACGCGATACGAACGGAGCATAGGCGCGCCGCACCCATTGGTAGCGGCGTCGTGCGCCATCGGGGTCAAGCGCGTCGCGCCCGTGTTCTCCATGAAGACGCGTCTGCACACCAGCCACCCAGGCCGGCACCACCGCCTCCAGCGCTGCCAGGTTGCGTGTGTGCACGACGGCCGGCTGCAGTTCCCGAAACATTCGCAGCAAACGCGGGTAAAGCTTCCACAAATGGCCGGCAGACTTGTTCAGCGACAGATACTGCACATCCTGCCTATGCACGCGCTTTGCGAATGTGGGTGAGATTTCGGTCAGCGCTATCACCGCATGCCGCCAGCTTGACACCGGCAATCGATTGATCAAATTGACCACACCGTTTTCAAGCCCTCCAACGTCGAAGCGATAGACGACGTGGGCTATCAACGGTGGACGATTTGCGTGATAGCGGTCGCTCATTGCCTGGCAGTCGTCTCGAGCGCAACCGGGTGGCGAGCATGGGTCAGCGGCTGAGCGTCAGCTTGCATGTCAGCGCACCAGGGTTGGTTGCAGCGCGCGCTCGGTTGACGTTGGCCGCAGCACGACGGACTCACGACCGAGCAGTGCATCGAACACCGCCAAATTGCGCGGCCAACGATAGTCGGCCACGATCCGGGCGCGCGCGCGCTCGCCCATCGGCCCGCCTCGCTCGGCACGCATCACCGCCAATAATTTGCGGCTGAATTCTTCGGCATCGCCGGCTGTCTCCAATTCGATGCCGGGCAATCCCCTCACCCCACCGGCTGCCACCGATGACACCACCACCGGTCTTGCCATTGCCATCGCTTCCAGGATTTTGTTTTGTATCCCGCGCGCAATCTGTAGCGGAGCAACCACTGCGGCCGCGTACTGCAGGTACGGCCTGACATCCGGCACCTTGCCGGTCACGACGATGCTGTCGTCGCTGGCGAGCGCGCGGACGCTCTTTGGCGGATTCATGCCGACGATATAGAAGCGCGCGTCGGGGCGTTGCCGCACTACACTTGGCAGCACTTCACGCGCGAACCACGTCACGGCGTCGATGTTCGGCCAATAGTCCATCGCGCCGGTAAACACGATTGCCGCTTCGTTTGCCGAGTAGGGTGACGAGCGGTCGTCACGGGGCGCAAGGTAGCCGGTATCGACACCCATTTCGATCACGTGCACCTTGCTGCTGCACTCGGGCGCCAGTCGAACGAACAAGTCAGCTTCGCTACGTGTGACGAATACGCTGGCTGCTGCCCGAGCAGTCGCACGCCGCTCAACCTCGAGCAATTTTTCGCCCTCGCGCCGATAGATGAATGAGGCAGGCCAGCGGCGTCGCTCGGCATACTGCATCCACTTGGCGGAATCGACATCGACCAGATCGAGCACCACGTGAAGACCCGGCAGCCGCTCGACATACTGCGCCATCGCGCTCGAGAAAACGACGGCCTTGCGAATATTGTTCTGCCGGATCGTGCGCTCGACCCAACGACTCAGCTCAGAGCTGCGGTAGTAGGGCCGCGTCAGCGGCTCTCCGGTTAGAAAGCCAACGGTGCTGCGTAAGGTCGCCACGCGTCGGTTCAGCTTGACCACGCAGTGTGAAGCGCAAAGCGCGTCGAGCGCAGGAATGTGCACGGCGTCCCCCGGGTTATCGATGAACGTTCCTGCGTGCACTCGATAGCGCTGCGCCAAGTGGCGCAATAAATGATGCGACCGAATCTTGTCGCCCTTGTTCGGCGGAAACGGGATACGGTGAACCAGAAACAGAATCGGCTCCATCGCTCTGCCTCTAGCCGAGGTTTCGCACGATCGAAGGCCCGAGCGCGTTGACGACCGGCCGTGGGAGGCGGCGCCACAGTCTTATCGCGGCCTGGTACTTCGGATTCGATGGATTGTTTTGCGGAACAGCGTCGCGCTTCAGAAGCTGGTATTCGTAGTGCAGAGGCTGCGGCTCGAATCCCCAGTTCTTCTTGAAATCGAACGAGCCGGTGCCGCATTTCGAGCGACCGTAGTCGTAGACGCGGCAACCGCGCTCGCAGGCACGCCGCATCAGCTCCCAGTATTTGAAATCGTTGGCAGCCAGTTCGCGCGCGTCGGGCACGTCACCGGCGTAGTACGGCAATACTTCATCGCGAAAGTAAAACGACAGCACGCCAGATACGGGCCGGCCTTCGGCGCTGACCACTGTCAACACTTCGCACGCATCGCCGAAGGCCTGCCGCAGCGATTCGAAGTACCGCTTTGGAAACGGCGGTGTTCCGTGCCGATGCGCGTTGTCGGCATACAGCTCGAAAAAACGGTGGACGCTCGAATCGATTTCGCTTCTAAGACCGCGTTGCATGCCCTTGCGAACCATCGCGCGCTGCTTGCGCGGAATCGCCTGCATATTCGTCTCGACGCTCGGCGCGAGCGGCTTGCGAAACGTGACGAACAGATCCTGGCGCGGCCATCCTGGCTCGCTGGACGCGCGGTTGCGCAGCTCGAGATGGTCGACTTGCAACTGCCCCGCGAGTTCGGCTGCCGAAGCGTGCAGCAGTCCGCGCGCGCGTTCGTCGGTCACCGCCGCTCCGCCGTAGACGGCGAAAGGAAGCGAAACCAGCGAGTGCCCGAACAGCAGGCTCTTCACCTGCGCCAGCGGCAACACGCCGACGACCTCGCCGGCGCGCTCAGCGAGCAGATAGTGCGTGCGGTGCCCAAATGTCCGCTCGATGATGTCGCGCCATTCGATGCGATGAAAAAACGTCGCATCCGGGCAGCTCTGCACGAACGCGGCCCAGGCCCCGCGGTCGCGCTCTGCGAACGCGCGCACTGCAATTTCACTTTGCATCGAGATCGAAGACACGATCGACCCGATTCCAGCGGAAGTCGTTGAGCAGTCGTCCCAACCTGGGCTCGGTCCGGCCGAGATTGAGGTAATGCCGGAAGCGAGTCTTCAACCCGATGCCGTCAACGCGCGGTTGTCCAGGATCGATCTCCCACGGATGAAAATAGAAAATCGCCGGCCGGCGATCGACCCGGTTCACACGATCGATCGCCCAGCGCGATACCGCGTACGGCATCAGCCGGAAGTAGCCACCGCCGCCGGCCGGCAGGTTGCGCCCGAAAACGCGAGCGGTGCTGACCGGGATCTCGAGCACGCCAGCGTCGGTGCGAAACGGAAAACGCGGCGCCGCCGGCCACCCGTAGTGATCGTGCTGCACCGGATACACGCTCGAGCTGTAGCGATAGCCGGCCGCGGCGATGCGGTCGAACGCCCACAGGTTTCGTTGGCCGATCGAAAAGCTCGGTGCGCGATAGCCGTGCACGGCCACGCCGGCGGTGTCTTCCAGCAGATGCTTCGCATCGCGGATGTCGTTGTCGAACTCCGCCGGCGTTTGATCGGATGCGCGCAGATGCGCCTGGCCGTGGCTTGCGATTTCATGTCCGTGAGCGTTGATATCGCGCACGATGCGCGGATAGCGTTGCGCCAGCCAGCCGAGCGTGAAGAACGTCGCCTTGGCGCCGCGCTCGGCAAGGATGTCGAGCACGCGGTCGATGTTGCGTTCGATGCGGCACGGCGTGGTTTCCCACGCGGTGCGCTCGATATGCGGGGCGAACGCCGACACCTGAAAGTAATCCTCAACGTCGATCGTCAGCGCGTTCGAAATTCGGTCGTTCATTGTTTGGCCAGCCACTGCGCCATGTGTTCGGCAATACGCGGCGCCGATTTTCCATCCCAATACTCCGGAACACGGCCTCGCTTGCCGCCGGTACGAATCACGTCGTCTACCGCTGCAAGCAGACGGTCGCGATCGATGCCGACCAGTGTGTTGGTGCCTTCATCAACAGTAATGGGACGCTCGGTATTCGCGCGCATCGTTAAGCAAGGCACGCCGAGTGCGGTTGTTTCTTCCTGCACACCACCCGAATCCGTAAGAACCAGAAGCGCATCGCGCAGCAAGCCGATCATCTGCAGATAACCTTGCGGCGGCAAAATGGCGACGCGCTGTTCCTGCAGTCGGGTCGCAAGTCCGAATCTGTCGAGGTTTGCCTGAGTGCGCGGATGCAGCGGCCAGATGACCGGCACACGCTGCGCAACTTCAAGCAGCATGTCCACGATGCTCGACAGTACCTTCGCATCGTCGACATTCGACGGACGATGCAGCGTGACGGCTGCATAGCCGGGCTTCACGGCGGTCCACTCGCTGGGCGAAACCGCCTTCGGCAGCGACGCGAGTAATGAATCGATCATCAGGTTGCCGACGAAGTGCACACGGTCTTTGACGATTCCTTCGCGCGCGAGGTTTGCGTGCGCACTGCGTTCTGTCGTGTACAACAGCATCGCGAGCTGATCGGTCAGCACCCGGTTCACCTCCTCCGGCATCGAGCGGTCGAAGCTGCGCAAGCCCGCCTCGATGTGCGCCACCGGAACCTGCTTCTTCGAAGCCACGAGGCTGCACGCGAGGGTCGAGTTCACATCGCCGGCGACGATCACACACGAAGGCTGGTATTCATCAATCACTGGCTCGAACCGCTTCATCACTTCGGCGGTCTGCACAGCATGCGTGCCGGAACCGACTTCCAGGTTCATGTCCGGCGCCGGCAAACCAAGGTCGCTGAACAAACGACCGTTTAACTCAAAATCGTAGTGCTGCCCGGTGTGCACCAGCAGTGACAGCGGCAGATCGGCTCGCGCTTCAAACGCGCGCAGCAACGGTGCAATTTTCATGTAATTGGGCCGCGCACCGACTACGCATAACAACGGACCGTGACCGCCGGGCCGCATATCACCTGCCCTTTTGCGATCGACCTGTGCCCCGAGCCTCTTCGTCCGGCTGCGCGCGCTCAGGCTCAACGATGCCTCGCACGACGCTTAGCAATCCATCGACATTGTGTTCAAGTTGCTCGATCCGCTGGGTGATGGCGGCGAGCGGCCGCGCGTTGACCTGGCTGCCGTTGCCCGATGCTTCGCGTTTCGCACTCGGCGGCCGCAGCCGCGGCGACGGCGACGGCGACGGCGACGGCGATACGTCAATACCTGACCCGATCTCGTTCGCGATTTCAGTTACCGCGGCGGCCACGTCTGGCCGCGTCAGCATATGCTTCTCGCCCAGATACCCCGCCAGTAAAACGCGATTGACGAGCGAGTTGATTTTGCGCGGTATCCCTCCGGTGGCCAGGTGAATCTCCGAAAACGCATCGCCTTCGAACTGGGGATCGTCCTTCCAGCCGACATAGCGGAGTCGATGTTCGACATATGCGCGCGTATCCGCCTGATCGAGTGGACCAAGGTGGTACGAGGCGATCACCCGCTGCCGGAACTGCTCCATTAACGGCGAACGCATCAGCATGCGCAACTCGGGCTGGCCGATCAGAAAGCTTTGCAGCAGAGCGTGATCGCCGCATTGGAAGTTGGAAAGCATGCGTAATTCTTCGAGCGATCGCGCGCCGAGGTTTTGCGCCTCGTCAACGATCAGAAGCGCGCGTTTTTTCTTCTGAAACGTCGTCAGCAAAAAAGCCTCGATCGAAGCCAGTAGCTGCGCCTTGCCGTCGGTTCGCACGTTGATACCGAAGGCCGTGGCAACCGAACGCAGCAGATCGTCGGCATCCAGTTGCGTGTTGACAATCTGCGCCGCCACCACTTGGCGCGTGTCCAGTTCATCGAGCAGCGCGCGCACGAGCGTCGTCTTGCCGGTGCCGATATCACCGGTGACGACCAGAAATCCTTCGCCCTGATAGACGCCGTACTTTAGATACGAAAAGGCGCTGGAGTGCCCCTTACTGCCGAAGTAAAATGCCGGGTCCGGACTTAGCTGGAACGGTTTTCCGGTTAGTCCATAAAAGTCTTCGTACATAGCGCAACTACAGTCGGTAAAACAGCCCAACGAAGATGGCGGCTTCGTCGCTATTGCCGAGGAAAGTAGACGTCGAATCCCATTGCCGATACCGAGCGCCGACAAAACCGCTGCTGCGCGGTGTCAGCTGGCGAGTTGCCTGCACTTCGAGCACGTTCTCATCGGTGTTCTGGCCGGCCGTCTGATCGAAGCCGCGCGTCTCGCTCCGGCTGATGCCTGCATTTAACAACATCACCGGGCTCAATCGATGGCTGAACGACAGCGATGCGCCCTTCTGGATATTGTTGTTGAAGGCAATGAACGTTGGTGGGATCGCCGACTCGGGCAGAGGAGCGGTCTTCAGGTAATACAAGGTAAGCGCCAACGTGTTGCGCACACCCATCCAGGCAAGGGTACCGGTGCCCGAAGTCACTATGTTGACGCCCTGTGAAAAAATGTTGATGCCGCTCGGAAGGGATGCCGGCAGCGCCTGGCGGTCGATCAGATCCTGTACCTGGCGCGCCCGCTCGACCGGATCGGGAAAGCGTGCGACCAGGATTGCATTGACTAGACCGGATACGTTGCCAGTCGAGGGCAGCTGCAGTATCAACTGCGGGTAGGTTGTGATCGAACGCGAAGCCGAAAGATTGGCCGCAAGTGCGCGTTGCCGGTTTGATGCTTCAAACAGATAGCTCGGCCCGAAAAACCGGCTTTCCCAGAAACCCCCGACGCGCGTGCGCGGATTCGGTGTCCAGGTCAGTTCTGCGCCGTAAACCGGACCCGAGTCGTCGTTCGCCGTGTAATTGGTACGTTCGTAGCCGCCCCGCAGGCCGGCGACAAATTGCGGCGTAAACGCATAGTTAACCGTCGCCAGCGCGATCTCGAGATGCTGATCGGGCTGTCGCTCGTCGTCGAAGCGGGTGATATCGCTTTGAACGCGTAACGATCCGCCAAACGGCGTGGCTGCACGCACGACTTCAGCCAGGTGCCGGCCGTAGTAAGCGTTGTCGAGCGACGCATCCGCCTGCGTGGTGTAGGTATACGAATTGTCGCTGCGGACCAGATAGCGCCAGGTGTTATCGCCGAAGTTGCCCTGAAAGTAAGGCGCGACACGTGCCTGCACATACGTGTACCGGTTAAATGTCGAGTCTGTTTCCGACTGCGGCAAGAACGGATTCAGAATCTCCTGATTGGCGAGCAGTTCGCCCTCGATGAAGAAGAAGCGCTCGACCGCCTCATAATTGGCAAGGATATTTGCCTGCGGGAATATGCGGTTGGTTTGGGTGCCGTCGGCGTAGCCGATGATGTCCAGCGACGCCGAGCCATTGACGCGCAGGCGCGGTCCCTCGCGCAGGAAATCAACCCCGGGCAGAATATTGAACACAAGATCGGGTTCGCGTTCCGACCCGTTCTGATAGTTGGCGTTATTGGTCAGCGTGGCGCGTCCTCCGATGCGGGGCTCGATGGTCCAGCGCTGCGCAAGCGCCGGGCTGGTGCAGCCGAGCGCAACACAGAACGATAGAAATAACCGGGGCGTCCGCCCGCCGATACGTTCGAGTGCTGTCATACGCGGCTTTCTTGTGGCTGTGGTTGTTAACGCTTGCACAGCGGTTTCAGCCGCTGCGCGAGCCATAATACGAACCGGCCTCTGAAGACGACGCCTTGTTCAACAGGGTCATCACTACCGGGCAGCTTTCGAGCGTTGTCAGCGCGTCCATCACCTGGCCTTGCGGCGTTCGATCGGCTTCTATCACCAGCACGACCTGACCCATCAGCGCGGCCAGTACGCGCGATTCGGTCGAGCCGAGCAACGGCGGCGCATCGAACACCAAAATGCGGTCTGAAAAAGGCGCCGCCAGTTGTTCGACCAGCATACTCATGCTCTCGCTCGCCAGTAACTCGGTCGCCTGTTGCTGCAGCGTGCCGGCCGGAAGTATCGAAAGCCGCTCGACGTTGGTGCGAAGCAGCAGTGATTGAACGTCCACGGTCGGGTCGCTTAAGGCGTCGAGCAGGCCTCTCGATGGCGGCAACCCTAGCCGCTCGAGAACGGCCGGACGCGTCGCATCCGCGTCGATTAACAGCACGGTCGTGTCGCGCTCCATTGCGATGCTCAACGCCAGATTGATCGATACGAACGTCTTGCCCTCTCGCGGCAGGGCGCTCGTCACCATAATGCGGCTGGCGTGCAATACCGGCGCCGCCGAATTGCCGCGCGCATTCGTCAGCAGTGGCCGTTTAACCATGCGAAATTCTTCGGCGCGCTGCGACGCCGGCGCTTGCGGCGTGACATAGCCCATCTCGGCCAGTCGCTGCAGGTCGATCTCGACCAGCGGCGAGGCCAGGGCTCGATGCGCGGCCGTGCCTCCGTCACTTGCAGCAGCGCGCTTGAATGGCTCGCGCTCGACAGCGGTGCGGATCGACATCGGTCCGCGCTGAATTTCCGGCGTCGGGCTGACCGGCTTGACTGCGTCTTCGAGCGGCGCATCGACCCCTGCACTTCGCAGTTGTGCCAGGCGGCGCGCCGCTTGTTCGATAGTGTTCATACTCAGACCCGAGCGCTCAGCGACAACCACGACACCCAGATGCCGTAAGTCACAATCAGCGATGCGAATCCGCCGGCAAAAGCCGCATTTGAAAATCTGCGGCGCCAGATGCGGCCGGCGCTTTCCACCATCGATATGCTGCCGAGCACCGGCCGCTGGGTTAACTGCCGCAGTGCTGCCACGCCGTGAAACGTCGGAAATGCGCGCGCCATCGCGAAGCTGGCGGCGAGCCCGGCGCCGAGCGCTGCAAGCATGATCAGAGGAACCAGTACGACCCGGTTCGGAAACACCGGCGTCGGCGAAATTCGCGGCGGGTCGATGATTCGGAATTCGGCCAGCCCGGCCGAATCGACGTCCTCGGACAGCGACGCCGATTCTCTGCGCGTGACCAGTTGCTCGTAGTTCTTTCTCAGAACGTCGTAGTCGCGGTTTAACTGTGCCAGGTCGGCTTCGATCTGGGGCGCCTTGCCGGCCTTGGCGCGCAGTGTCGCCAGACGCGCATCGGCTTCCCCGGCGCGCGCGCGCAGCGAAGCGACATTCGCTTCGGCTTCTGCCAATGAAATCTTGATGCGCTGAAAGACCGGATTGGTCGAAGCCGAAAGTCGCGGCGTCGAAGATGCAGCTGCTTTACGACGCGCTTCGGTCTCCACCTTTTTCTGTTCCTCGAGTTGAGCGAGCAACCGGCGCGTTGCCACGACATCCGGATGCTGGTCGGTAAAGCGGCGCAACAGTTCGTCGAGTTGCTTGCGTTGCGTATCGATACGAGCGTCGTATTCGGAAATATTCCCGGCGGCCGTCGGCGCCGCACCGGGATCGGGCAGCATCACCGGGTCTTCACCCGAGAGCTCACGGCGATACGCGTCTCGCGTTTGTTCGGCGGCGCGCAACTCGCCGCGCACTTTGGCGGCCTCCTCGGAGAGCAGGTTCATGCGCGTGAAGTAGTCCTGCCCGGGGCCGCTCGTGAACTCAAGATTCTTGAGCTTGAAATCCTTCAACCGATTCTCGGCTTCGGCCAGCTTCTCTTCGTACGCCTTGATCTGTTCGTCGATGAATCGGCGCGCGGCCTCACTGTCGCGCCTTTTATTGCCAAGCCCGGATTCGACGAATAGCGACAACAGGTCCTGAACCACGAGCTTCGAGCGGTCCGCGCTCGTATCCTGATAGGAGATCGTGTAAATGTTGTCACGTCCGCTACCGGTGAAGCTGATGCGCTTGGTCAGTTGATCGACGATGCGATCGCGTTCGACCTGCGACATCGTCGAGACATCCATATTGGCGCTATGCATGATCTTCTCGATGTTCGGCCGCGCGATGATGGTTCGCGCCAGCATGCCGATTTGTTGGTCGATATTCGGCTGCACGGCAAGCCCTTCCATCAGCGGCTTTAAAACGGTTTGCGTATCGACGTACACGCGCGCGGTTGCCTCGTAGCGATCGGGCGTGCGCCATAACGCTACTGCGCCCGCGATGGCGACCAGCCAAGCGACCGCTAGCCCGATCCAGCGCCGGCGCCACGTTTCACCGGCGATGGCCGAAAACTGGCGCAGAATTTGATCCATCGATGTGAGTAAATCAGAACCAGCTCTGCGGAATGATCAGAACGTCGCCCGGCCGCACGTCGACATTGGCCGAAACGTCGCCGCGCCGCACCAAGTCCCCCAGACGCACGCTGTATTGCTTGCCCTGTTCCGAACCACGCACTAGCACGGCCCGGTTGCCGTCGGCGAACTCGGTCAGGCCGCCGGCCAGAATGATCACATCCAGCACCGTCATGTTCTGCCGATACGGGACTGCCTGCGGTTTCGCAGCTTCGCCAATGATGCGAACCTGTTCAGTGGACCCGGCGAAATTGGTCACGATCACGGTCACTACCGGGTCGCGTATGTACTTCGACAGCACCTTTTCAAGATCGCTTGCCAATTCGGCCGGATTGCGGCCCAGTGCGGGAATATCCTGCGCCAGCGGCGTCGAGATTCGGCCGTCCGGACGCACCGATACCGTGCCAGACAACTCCGGATTACGCCAGACGACGATGTTGAGGGTATCGAGCGGACCGATCACATAGCGATAGTCGGAGCTCGCCGCC
>JBGSWY010000344.1:0-1849 GCA_041751715.1 Burkholderiaceae bacterium | reverse complement strand
TTCGCTGGCGGCGGCTACGCCCGGCGAGTACGCGAGCGCGAGGTCGCGCTGGTTCACCAACTGCTTGGTCGGCGTAACGGAGATTTTTCCGGGCTGCGGTTTCTCGTGATATTCGAGGGCAGCGCGCTTGAGATCGCGTGCCGGATCATTTTCATCGGCGGTCGGCATGTGGAGCGGAAGGGAATAACGCGCAGAAAGTGAAGCCGCAATTATCCGCGCGTGTTGTCACATCGGAAACGAGCACGCTTCCGCAGCCCGGCGACCGCATCGGGCTACCTGGGAAGGCGTGGAAGACTAAACCGACTGTTCAGCTTGCGCAGGAAGTTCCTGGGCGTCACTGGCCGGATTCGGCAGCGGCAGCAGGAAGGTGGGCCCGGGTGGCACGTTGAGTTCGGCGCTGGTTTCGGCGCTGGCTGCGGCGCTGGATTCGGCGCTGGTTTCGGCATTGACCGGAATTGCCTCCGGCTTGGGTTGCGGTACCGGGGCGGCAGCTCGAATCGCAGCCACGATGGCCGCATCCACCTTTCCGGTGGCGGCCAACTGCAGCCGCGAGCGTTCACCGAGTACGCGTGCGCCGTAGCCGCCGTCGTCGGGCAGGTTGCCTGCACCTACGTAAAGCTGCAGTCCGCGTTCGACTGAGCCACCGCGCGAAATCAGATCGTGCAATATTGACGAGCCCACTTTCATGTTGGTCACCGGATCGAGTGCCGCGGTTTCTCCGCCGTGCGGCTCGAAGCGCTCGGCATGAACCCGCGTCATCACCTGCATCAACCCCTGCGCACCCATCGCACTCTGAGCGAAGGGATTCAGGCTGGACTCAATGGCCATCACCGAAAGAATCAGCAGCGGATCCAGCTTTTTCTCGATGCCGATCTGAAACGCGGCCGCCACAAGCTGCTGAACCGCCCCATCGGCTACCCGGTAGCGGCGTGCGAGGTACTGCACAAGGCGCTTCTGCCGTGGATCTTCCGTGGCGGCCAGCACGCGCTGATCCGTGCCTTTCGCGTCAGGTATCTCATCGACCTGCGCAGCCGCAACCGGCGGTGCCGATAGCCGCGCTGCCATTGCCGTGCGCGCATCCTCGCTGCTCAGCAGCACGCCGGCGGCAAGCAATGCGGCACAGCCCGTAAGCATCACGAGCAATTTGGCGCTGGATAGTGCACCGGCGCTGGCATCTCTGATAACTCTCACGCAGGCGGACGCCGCCCGTGAGGCCAAACCGTTCGCGTCCGTTGCTCGCAGCGCATAATTAGCAGCGTTAGCCACTCGTACCTCCTTATGCCGAACGGCCGCCTAGTTCACCGCGGCCGCTATTTCACAGGTTGGAACGTTGACCGGATCGCTTGTTTGCTTCGCCGGCCACTTAACTTCCCCTCGCCGCCAGACTTCGGCCGGGCGCTGGGCATGTATTTCGATGGGGACGCGTCCCCTGAAAGCAATGTCTGAGCCCGAAGGCCGGCTGCTCGCCGCCTGCTGGCGCTTCCGGGCGTTGTTGCAGCGCACGCGGTACAAGCAAGGTCCAAACGGATGGCCCGGAGTTTAGGGGGCGTCGGCCCCCGGTCAACCCAAGGCTTCCTCTAAATGAAACGGGTTGGAGTCGGCCGGCCCGGCGCAGGGCCGCTCCGCGGCGATTCGCTACAGGGAAACGTTCTTGTTATCAGCAACTTATACCCACTAAGATCGGTGCGATGTTAGCACTTACCAATCCGCCTGCCGTTCGTCGCACCAAGAGGCGAGCCGTATGAAATATGCCGATCTGCGCGACTTTATCGCCCAGCTTGAGCGCTCCGGTGAGCTGAAGCGCATCTCAACCGAAGTGTCGCCGCACCTGGAGATGACGGAAATCTGC
>JBGSWY010000343.1:0-2637 GCA_041751715.1 Burkholderiaceae bacterium | reverse complement strand
CCACCCAAACGCTGGCTGGCGCGGCGCGAATTCATCATCGGCGCCGGCATCGTGTTCCCGCTGGTGACGCTGACGGCGCTGCTGATTTACACCTTCATCGTGACCGCGGCCGTGGGCGCGCGCGACGGCGCGGCGCCGGTGCGAATCGAAATCGTCGGCGAGCAATGGTGGTGGCGCGTGCACTATCTGGATGACGCCGGCCGCATCGAGTTCGCCACCGCCAACGAGATTCATTTGCCGGTCGGTCGGCCGGTCGAATTGCGGCTCAAAACCGCCGACGTGATTCACAGCTTCTGGGTGCCGAACCTCGCCGGCAAGCTCGACATGATTCCGGGGCGCGTCAACGTGCTGCACGTTCAAGCCGATCGCGCCGGCGTGATGCGCGGCCAGTGCGCCGAATACTGCGGCGGGCCGCACGCGCAGATGGCGCTGTATGCGGTGGCCGAATCTGCCGAACAATTCGAGCGCTGGCGCGCCAACGAATCGGCTGCGGCCGCACCGTCGACACCCGACGCGCAGCAGGGCCAGGCGCTGTTCATCGAGCGCGGCTGCGGTGTGTGCCATGCGATACGCGGCACGCAGGCCGCAGGCAGCCGCGGGCCCGATCTGACGCATGTCGGCGCACGTTTCTCGCTGGCGGCCGGAATACTGCCGAACAACGCCGGCACGTTCGCCGGATGGATCGCACATAGCCAACAGATCAAGCCCGGCAATCTGATGCCGTCGTTTGCGGAAAGCTTCGCCGGCGATGAACTGCGCATTCTCGCCGCGTATCTCGAAAGCCTGAAGTAGCGCTTGCGTTCGACCACGGCACGCGCGTTGCTGCAAACGGATATCCATCAACGCTACAAGGGAATTCCATGCTGTACGACTCGAGAGATCTCTCCAGCTGCGCCCTGCGCGCAACCGATGGCGATATCGGCAGAGTGTCCGATCTGTACTTCGACGATGATTCATGGACGGTTCGCTATCTGGTAGTCGACACGGGCGGCTGGCTCGGCGGCCGCAAGGTGCTGATCTCGCCGATGCAGGTGCGTGCGATCGAGTGGCGCGCGGCGGAGATCACGGTCGAGCTGACGCGCGAGCAGGTGGAGCAAAGCCCGGATTACGACACCGAGAAGCCGGTGTCACGCCAGCACGAAACCGATGTCTACGGCTACTACGGAATGCCGTCTTACTGGACCGGACCATACCTGTGGGGCGCAATGGCGTATCCGGCGTGGGGCGGCGCTGCAATTCCGCCGATCTCCGGCGCGCGCGCAACGCCGAGCAAAGACGAGTTCGCGTACCGGCGCGACGCCGCGAGTGAAAAGGGCGACCCGCATCTGCGCAGCGTCGACGAAGTCAGCGGCTATCACGTCGAGGCGACCGACGGCTCGATCGGGCACATCGAGACTCTTCTGATCGACGACGCGAGCTGGTCGATCCGCGCGGTCGTCATCGATACGAAGAACTGGCTGCCGGGCAAACACGTCTTCATTCCGCCGCGCTGGATCGAAAGCGTCAACTGGGATGAGCGCAAGGTCTACGCAGGTGTCGCGCGCGACACAGTGAGGGACAGTCCCGAATACGAGCCGTCGCAAACGCGCTCGAGCGACTATGAAGAGCGAATCTACGGTTACTTTCGCGAGCGCGGGCACGCGCATCACTGAGGCTCGCTGCCCACGATGCTTGCCCGCCTGCGCCGGCGCTTCCTGACCGATCGCGTGTTTTCATGGGCGCGCGCCAACCTGCCGTCACTGTCGAAAACCGAGCGCGAAGCGCTCGCCGCGGGAGACATCTGGTGGGACGGCGATCTGTTCGGTGGGAATCCCGACTGGGACAAGCTGCTCGCATTTCCGCCGGCACATCTGAGCGCGGAAGAACAGGCGTTTCTGGCCGGGCCGGTCGAAGAACTGAACGCAATGCTCGACGACTGGAGCATCAACGTCGAGACGCTCGATCTGCCGCCCGCGGTCTGGACGTTTTTGAAGCGCAATAAATTCTTCGGAATCATCATTCCGAAGAAATACGGCGGGCTCGGTTTCTCGGCCTACGCGCATTCCGAAATCGTAAAGCGCATCGCAACGCGTTCGATTAGCGCCAGCATCACGGTGATGGTGCCGAATTCGCTCGGCCCCGGCGAGTTGCTGCTCGAGTTCGGCACCGATGAGCAGAAGCAGCATTACCTGCCGCGGCTGGCCGACGGGCGCGAGATTCCGTGCTTCGGCCTGACCAGCGCGCAGGCGGGGTCGGATGCGTCCGCGATGGAAGACCGCGGCGTCGTGTGCCACGGTGTGCACGAGGGAAAGCGCGTGCTCGGCATGCGCGTGACGTGGTCCAAGCGCTACATCACGCTGGCGCCGGTCGCCACGTTGCTCGGCCTCGCGTTCAAGCTGTTCGATCCCGACCATCTGCTCGGCGACCAGGAAGAGATCGGCATCACACTGGCGCTGATTCCGACGCGCACGAAGGGTGTCGAGATCGGCCGCCGTCATCTGGCCGCGTTGCAGGCGTTTCAGAACGGGCCGACTTCCGGCCGCGATGTGTTCGTGCCGCTCGACTGGATCATCGGCGGGCGCGAGCGCGCCGGCGCCGGCTGGCGCATGCTGATGAGCGCGCTCGCTGCGGGACGCGGAGTTTCGCTGCCGTCGCTGG
>JBGSWY010000342.1:0-11340 GCA_041751715.1 Burkholderiaceae bacterium | reverse complement strand
CCCAGTTAGCGACCTACTCAAGCAAGCCACACACCACAACCAATCTACCCAACACCCATCCCCGCTCTCAAACCCATGACTCTTGGGTCGGTGGCAATCAATTTAGGGCGAATTTCAACAAACTGTTAAGCCCTGTTTCGCCTAAGAGCCCCGGCCCTGGCTCCGCTCCTCGACGACGCCGAAAGGCGGCGCATCTACGCCAGCCGCTGCCGTCGAGACAGCGCCTCGATTCGAGATGTTTTTTTTCTCTTTCCCCAACACGCGAGACTGCCTCGACGCGCAAGCGTTGGGCGGAGATGACCTGCCTTTGGGACGTCGTCGAGGAGCGGAGCGCCAGCGGGGTCTTTGAGGGCCTGCCTGTCTGAGTGAGCGCAGCGAGCGAGTTTGCAGGCCCGCCGCTGGTGCGAGTACCGCAGAGCAGTCGCGAAGCGACCGACGTCCAGGCAGGGCAGCTCCGCCCAACGCTTGCGCGCAGCGATGCCGCACCGCCAACGCTTACACGCCGCGCCTTAACGCCGCGTCAAACCAACACAATGTCGTACTGCTCCTGCGAGTACACCGTCTCTACCTGCATTGAAACCGGCTTGCCGATGAAATCCGACAGCATGGCGAGCGATTGCGATTCGTCTTCCAGGAACAGGTCGATCACCTGCTGCGAGGCCAGTATGCGGAACTCGCGCGTCTCGTCGAACAGCCGCGATTCCCGCGTCAGCTCGCGCAGGATCTCAAAGCACATCGTGCGCGCTGTCTTGACCTGGCTTCGGCCCTGGCACATCGGGCACGGCTCGCACAATATATGCGCCAGAGACTCGCGCGTGCGCTTGCGCGTCATCTCGACTAGCCCGAGTTGCGTGAATCCGCTCACCGTCATGCGGGTGCGGTCGCGCGCCAGCGCCTTCTTGAACTCGGTCAGAACCGCGTCCTGATGTTCGGTGTTCATCATGTCGATGAAATCGACGATGATGATGCCGCCCAGATTGCGCAGCCTGAGCTGTCGCGCGATCGCCTGTGCCGCCTCGAGATTCGTCTTGTAAATCGTGTCGTCGAAGTTGCGCGTGCCCACGAAGCCGCCGGTATTCACGTCCACCGTGGTCATCGCCTCGGTCTGATCGATGATCAGATAACCGCCCGACTTGAGTTCCACGCGGCGCGCCAGCGCTCTTTCGATCTCGGGGTCGATCGAATGCAGATCGAACAGCGGCCGCTCGCCCGTGTAGTGAATCAGCTTCGCTTCGACCCGCGGCACGAACTGGCGGGCGAACAACTGCAGCTTCTGAAAATTCTCGCGCGAATCGACTTGCACCGAAGTGGTCGCTTCGGTCGTGACGTCGCGCAAGATGCGCTGCGCCAGCCAGAGTTCCTGGTAGAGAACTGCCGGCGCGACGCTTTCTGCGCGGCGCTCCAGAATGCGCCCCCACAGCACACGCAGATAGTCGAGGTCGTTCGCGAGGTCGCTTTCGGTCGCGTCTTCAGCGCTGGTACGGATGATGTAGCCGCCGCGCTCGTCGGGCGGCACCAGTCGCTGCAACGTCTCGCGCAACTGAATGCGTTCTTCTTCGTTCTCGATGCGTTGCGAAATTCCGATGTGCGGGTCCTGCGGCAGGTAGACCAACATGCGGCCGGCAATGCTGACCTGCGTCGACAAACGCGCGCCCTTGCTGCCGATCGGATCCTTGACGACCTGCACCAGCACGGTTTCGCCTTCGTGGATCAGGCGCTCAATGGGTAAAGGCCTTCGCTCATCCGGCAGCGGCTTTTCCTGCGTGACCTGCCGATACTCCCAGATGTCGGCCACGTGCAGGAACGCTGCGCGCTCGAGCCCGATATCGACGAACGCCGATTGCATTCCCGGCAGCACGCGCGCTACTTTGCCCAGATAAATATTGCCCACGATGCCGCGCGATGCGCTGCGTTCGATGTGCAGCTCCTGAACCACTCCGGCCAGCATGACCGCGACGCGCGTCTCCTGCGGGGTGATATTGATCAGGATGTCTTCCATCAGGGCGAGGGTAGCGCAGCGCCCGAATCCCGCCATTTCGGCCGGGACACGTTTCTTGAAAGCTTCGGTCCGTCCGGGTTATGCTGCGAACCCATGTAAAAGTGCCCTGGCTCAGAGAAGCCGGGTATGTCAGAACTATCTTCACCAACTGGACCAGGAGATAACTATGAAAACCATTGCGGCTTCCTTGTTCTGCACCTGTTTGGCCTTAGCTGCGGGGGGCGTCGCGGCCCAGGACAAGAAAATGGCTCCGGCGCCCGCCAAGCCGATGAGCATGCAGGAATGCAACGACTATATGGCGATGGCGAAAAAAGACGCCAAGAAAAAGGACGCGAAGAAAGACACCATGTGCGCTGACATGATGAACAAGGAAAAGATGAAGAAGTAAGTCAGGGCTCTCACATGCACCACGAAGAAAACGGCGCAATCTGCGCCGTTTTCTTGCGCAGATCACAACACTTTCATCCCCGCTTGCGATAACAGTCGCGCTGTTTCGAATAAAGGCAGGCCCATCACGCCGGAGTAGCTGCCTTCAAGGCGCTCGATAAAGATCGCCGCAAGTCCCTGGATCGCGTAACCGCCCGCCTTGTCGTACGGTTCTGTCATGGCGCAGTAACTCTCGATTTCCGCCGCTGACAGTTCCCGCAAGGTCACCTGCGAAACCGACGTTGCAGCCGTTAACGAGCCTTCCATCGCCAGCGCGACTGCGGTCCGCACTTCGTGCGTACGGCCCGATAATCTAAGCATGAAATCGCGCGCCTGTTCGACGTTCGCGGGTTTGGCGAGAACCACGCCGTCGACGATGACCACCGTATCGGCCGACAGCACCGGCCGATACAGCATCGATCGCATGCGCAACACATCGAGTCCGAACGCCGCTTTTTCGCGTGCGGTCCGCTCGACATAATCGCGACACGACTCCAGGTCGCGCTGGGATTCATCCACGTCGGGCCCGCGCGGATTTGCCAGCCGCAGCAACAGCGGATCGAACTTCACGCCGATCTGCTTCAACAACTCGCGCCGTCGCGGGCTGCGTGATGCGAGGTAGAGCGTGCCGGGCATGAGAATACCTATGCCCGGTGATAGGGGTGGCCAGCCAGCATCGACCACGCGCGATAGAGCTGCTCGGCGAGCACCACGCGCGCCAGTGCGTGCGGCAACGTCATGCTGGAGAGCCGCACCAGCATCCGGGCGTCGCGCTTCAGGCCCGGGTCGAGGCCGTCTGCACCGCCGATGGCGAACGCCACATCTTCCGCCGCATCACGCCAGCGCTGCATCTGATCGGCCAGTTGTTGCGTTGTCCAGTCCTTGCCGCGCTCGTCGAGCGCAATCAGCCCTGAGCCGTTCGGCACCGCGCCGCGAATGCGCGCTGCCTCCGCGCTCAACAACCGCGCCAGCGGAACGTTGCCGCTGCGAGTCTCGGCTTTCACCTGTTTCAGTTCCACTTTCAACTCCGCGGGAAGGCGGGTGAGGTAGTCATCAACTGCCGTATCGGTCCAGGCCGGTTGGCGCTGGCCGACGGCAACGATCGTGATTCTCATTGCCGGCTACGCTTTGGCGGCCGTTTTCGCACTGTGTGATGACTTTTTCGTCTTTGCCACAGCAGACTTGAGCCGTACCGGCTTACCCCCCCATATTTCTTCCAGGTTGTAGTAGGCGCGATAGGCCGGCTGCATGATGTGCACGATCACCTCGTTGCAGTCGACCAGCACCCACTCGCCGGCATCCCGCCCTTCGACGCTGACGATGTCGCCGCCCGCTTCCTTGACGTTCTCCACCACCGATGATGCCAGCGCTCGAGTCTGCCGGTTCGATGTGCCGCTGGCGATAATCACGCGCTCGAACATGTCTGACAGCGCAGCAGTGTTGAAGACCCGGATGTCCTGTGCCTTGACGTCCTCGAGTGCGTCGACGACGAGGCGTTGCAGTTTGCGAATATCCAATTTAATCCTTGTACAGACCGTGCTGTCGAATATAGTCGAGCACTGCGGCAGGAACCATCGCGGCCAGACGCTGCTCCCGTTCGGCCGATGGCGGATCACGGAGCAATTGCCGGACCTCGGTTGCCGACGCATCCACCGGCGCCATCGCGAACTCGACGATGCTGCCTCCCAATCGTGATGTGCAAGACCACGGTTCATCGCGGCGCGTGCCTGGTGTGGTTTGCAGATTCCAGTTCGGTTTGAGCGACGTGCCCGGACGTTGCGCAACGGCAATGTGCGCCATCGCGACGATCGTCTGCCAGTCGCGCCACGTGTCAAGACGCGCAAACTGATCCGACCCCACGATCAATACCAGAGGCGTTTCCGGGTTTAGTGCCCGCAGTGCGTGCAACGTGTCGATCGTGTAAGTGGTACCGCCGCGCTCGATCTCGTGCATGTCGAGTGCGAAGCGCGGCTCGCCTGCGATTGCAAGCTGCACCATTTGCGCGCGATGTACGGCGCCCGTCATCGGGCCTTTCTGCCACGGCTGCGCAGCCGGAATGAAGCGAACTTCATTCAGCGGCAGATGCTTCAGCGCATCCCGCGCCAGTTGCAGATGGCCCTGATGGATCGGGTCGAAACTGCCACCGAGCAGCCCGATTGCTGCTGCTGCGGCTTGCGTTATGCCCATTCGCGCGGACGCAGAAAATGCGAATACAGCCGCGCCTCTGGTGTTCCGGGCGCAGGCTGCCAGTCGTACTTCCAATGCACGACCGGTGGCAGCGACATCAGAATCGATTCGGTACGCCCGCCGGACTGAAGACCGAACAACGTGCCGCGATCGAACACGAGGTTGAATTCGACATAGCGGCCGCGCCGATACGCCTGAAATTCGCGCTCGCGTTCAGCGTACGGCGTGTCGCGCCGGCGCTCGACGATTGGCACATACGCATCGAGAAAGGCATCACCGATCGCACGCTGCATCGCAAAGCTTTGCACAAAGCCGAGCTCGTGAAAGTCGTCGAAAAACACACCGCCGATGCCACGCGGCTCGTCACGATGCTTCAGATAAAAATACTCGTCGCACCACTTCTTGAAGCGCGGATGCTTGTCCGCGCCGAACGGCTCGAGTGCGCGCTTGCATGCGGCATGAAAATGGCGCGCGTCATCCTCGAAGCCGTAGTACGGCGTCAGATCCATACCGCCGCCGAACCACCAGATGTCTTGCCGGTCTTTTGCCTTGGCGATGAAAAAACGCACGTTCATGTGCACCGTCGGCACGTATGGATTGCGCGGATGAAGTACCAGCGACGCACCGAGCGCCTCGAAGCTGCGGCCGGCCAGCTCGGGCCGCTGCGCGCTGGCCGACGGCGGCAATGACTTGCCGATCACATGCGAGAAGCCGACGCCGCCGCGCTCGAGCAGGGTTCCATTCTCGACGATGCGCGTCAGGCCGCCGCCCGCAAGAGGAGCATCGTCGGGCTTTTCCCAGACGTCGTGCAGGAACGGTTTGCCGTCGAGTCGTTCGAAGGCATCGACGATGCGCTGCTGCAAGTCGAGCAGATACTCGCGAACCGATTGGCTGTCGATAAATTCCGTGGTCACGACAAATGGCGTTTGATGAAGCCGAGCACAGTGTCGTACCACGCAACGATATTGCGCGGCTTCATGATCCAGTGATTCTCATCGGGGAACACCAGCATCTCCGACGGCACTCCGTGATACTGCAGCGCTTCGAACAGGTTCAGCCCCTCGCCTATCGGGCAGCGGTAATCTTTTTCGCCGTGAATGATCAACGCCGGCGTCTTCCATTGCTTGATATGACGGATCGGCGCGAAGCGATCGTATGAAGCCGGATCGGCGTAAGGGTCTTCGCCGCCCATTTCCAGATACCACCAGGCGGGGTGATCTGTCGTGCCGGTGAATTGCGCCATCGTCGCCACGCATGCGTGCGTGATCAGGCATTTGAAACGCTGCGTCTGGGTGCCGATCCAGTTGGTCATGTAGCCGCCGAAGCTGCCGCCCATCGCCATCATGCGATCGGCGTCGACATCGGCGCGCCTGGCCACTGCATCGGTGACGGCCATCAGATCCTTGTAGCACTGGTCGCCCCATACATTGCCCCAGATGCCCTGGATAAACGGCTGGCCGAAGCCGGTCGAGCCGCGCGGGTTCGGTTGCACGACGACATAACCTTGCGCCACCGCCAGCAGCGGATTCCAGCGCCAGTGCCAGGCATCGGCTGTCATGCCGATCGGGCCGCCGTGAATCCAGAGCAATGCCGGCAACTTGCCCTGTGCCTTTGCGGGCTTCATCACGAAATACTGCACGTTGGCGCCATCGGTCGAGCTGACGGTGAGGCTTTCGACTTCAGCCCAGGACGGATACTCGAAACCTGACAGGCGTGCCAGTGTTTGCGGTGGCGAATCGGGCTTGGCGGTGACGACAAAGGGCTCGGGCGGCTCGAGAAAGGTCGAACGGATGCCGGCAATGCGGCCATCGGCCAGCACGTGAAGGTCGCTGTGCCCGCCGCCTTCACGCGCGGCGGTAATGCGCTCGACCCTGTTGCTCGCGATATCGATCGCAAGCACGGGTACGTGGCCCGCAATGTCGGCGCCGACGATCAGGCGCTTGCCGTCAGCAGTCCAGTCCCCGATATGTGGCCACGCGTCGAAGTCCCTGGCGACTTCGCGCAGCGAACCACTCGCGACGTCGATCAGTGTCAGTGTTGGCCGTACCACCGTCGTTGGCGAGCGCGTGCTGCGAATGACCGCGAGCGTCTTGCCGTCGGGTGCATACAGCGGGGATTCGTTGTTCGTATTGGCCGCCGCGCCGACAATTCTTGCGATCTTCGACTCGACATCGATCAAGGCAATCGATGTATCGGTCTCGCGATCGTCTCCTGCGCTTTGCCAGGTCACCGCGACTTGCAGCCCGTCCGGCGTAATGTCGAATCCTGGCTCGACGGACATCTCGCGCTTCGCATCCGGCGTCAGGTCGACCCGATCCTGTCCCTTTGACGAATACGCAATCAGGTGCGTATTTGCCATGTTCTCATTCTCGTGCAGCCAGTGATCCCAGTGCCGCACCGGCTGGCTGCGAAAGTATCGCGCGCTCGATCCTTTCTTCTCGCGGTCCTTGGCCGTCTCGCGCTGCCTGTCGGGCTCGACACCGTCCAGTGCCGAAGCAAGCACGATCAGTCGATCTGCCTTCCTTGCAAACTTGAAGCCATCGACTCCGAGGGGTTCATCGGTCAGTTGCTGCGGCTCACCGCCGGTTGCCGGCAGCAGCCAGACCTGCATGCGCTTGTCCGCGTCATCGTCCGCCTTGACTTCGTTCGGTGCGCGGTTCGACAGGAACGCGAGCGCGCCGTCGTGCCGGAAGGCAGGCGCGGTGTCCTTGCCGTCCCCGCGTGTCAGTTGCGTGGCATCGCTGCCGTCGGTAGGAACCTTCCAGATATCTGAAACGTACTTGACGCCGTCGCGGTCAAGCCTTTGCACCGCCACCGCCAGCCACGCGCCATCGGGTGACGGTGCAATCGCCGACACGCGCTTCAACGCAATGTGTTGTTCTACGGTGTACCGCACTTCCGCCATTGGTGATCCTAACGTTTGTTCTTCAGGGCGCGATGCCCGATATCACGACGGAACTGCATGCCGTCGAACGCGACTTTATCGACGACCTCGTATGCGCGTTTCTGCGCGCCAAGCACCGTTTCTCCGAGCGCTGTGACGCACAGCACGCGGCCACCACGGGTGACCAGCTGTTCGTCCTCGAGCTCGGTGCCTGCGTGGAACGTGACGCAATCCTGCTCTTCGTTGGGCAATTGCGTGATCGCATCGCCCTGGCGAGGGCGGTCCGGATAGCCCGCGGCAGCAATCACAACCCCGAGCGCGCAGCGGTGATCCCATTCCACTTCGACTTGGTCGAGCCGGCCGTCGATCGCAGCGTCGATCAGCGGCACGAGGTCCGACTTCAGCCGCGGCAGGATGACCTGCGCTTCCGGATCGCCCAGGCGGCTATTGAATTCGACCGTTTTCACTCCGCCGTCGCGATCGACCATCAAGCCTGCGTACAGGAAGCCGGTAAATGGATTGCCGTCGGCCGCCATGCCGGAGATTGCAGGCAGGATGATTTCGCGCAGCGCGCGCGCGTGCACCATCGGTGTCACGACCGGTGCCGGCGAATAGGCACCCATGCCGCCGGTGTTCGGACCCCGATCCCCATCGAGCAGGCGCTTGTGATCCTGGCTCGATGCCAGAGCAAGCACGTTCTTGCCGTCCGACATCACGATGAAGCTCGCCTCTTCGCCATCGAGAAATTCTTCGATCACGACCCGCGCACCGCTGGCGCCCATTTTGTTGTCAACCAGCATCGAGTCGATCGCGGCATTGGCTTCATCGAGCGTCATCGCGACCACCACACCCTTGCCGGCGGCCAGACCGTCGGCCTTGATGACGATAGGCGCGCCGCGCTCGTGTGCATAAGCGCGCGCGGCCTCCGCCTCGGTGAAGGTCTGATACTGCGCCGTTGGAATGCGATGGCGTTTCATGAACGCCTTGGCAAAGTCCTTGGAGCTTTCCAACTGCGCCGCCGCCTGCGTCGGACCGAAGATGCGCAAGCCGCGCGAGCGAAAGACATCGACCACACCGGATGCCAGCGCAACTTCCGGGCCGACGACGGTAAAGGCGATGCCTTCGCCTAGCGCAAAGTCAGCCAGCGCTTCGTTGCTGTCGTAGGCGATGTTTCGATAGCGCTTGTCGCTCGCTGTGGCGCCGTTGCCCGGCGCAACGCAGACAACCTCAATGCGCGGCGATTGTGCGAGCTTCCATGCAAGCGCATGCTCGCGGCCGCCGCCGCCGATCACGAGCAGCTTCATTCCGCAAGCGCTGCGGTCGTATACACCTGCTGCACATCGTCGAGGTCTTCGAGCGTGTCGAGCAGCTTCTGCATCTTCTCCGCGTCTTCGCCGGTCAGGGCAGTCTCGGCAAGCGGCTTCATCGTGATCTCGGCCACTTCGGGCTTCAACCCCGCCTGGTCAAGTGCCGCACGAACTTTTTCGAATTCATTCGGCGCCGAGATCACTTCGACCGTGCCGTCGTCGTTGGCGATCACGTCCTCGGCACCCGCGTCGAGTGCAACGTCCATCACCTTTTCCTCCGACGTGCCGGGCGCGAACAGCAACTGTCCGCAATGCTTGAAGTTGAACGCGACGGAGCCGTCGGTGCCGAGGTTGCCGCCATGTTTGGCCAGCGCATGCCGCACTTCGGCCACGGTGCGCACGCGATTGTCGGTCATTGCGTCGATCATCAGGGCCGCGCCGCCGATCCCGTAACCCTCGTAGCGGATCTCTTCGTAGTTCGCGCCTTCGAGCTTGCCGGCGCCGCGCTGAATCGCGTTCGTGAGCTTGTCCTTCGGCACATTGCCGAGCCGCGCCTTGTCGAGCGCCAGCCGGAGGCGCGGATTCATCGCCGGATCGGCACCGCCGTCGCGTGCGGCGACCGTGACTTCACGAATAATCTTGGTCCAGAGCGAACCGCGCTTAACATCCTGGCGGTTCTTGCGGTGCTGGATGTTGGCCCACTTGGAATGTCCGGCCATGAAGTGCCCTTGCGGCGGAAGTCACTGTGCGAAAGGGCGGCGAGTCTATCATCGCGACCTGAATTCCCCCGGCAAACTGAACTTCCCCGATGGCTGAACCGCTTGTGATTGCAATGTCCGATGGCACCGAGCTGGCGCTGCTTCCGGCGCTCGCCAACCGGCATGGCTGCATTACCGGCGCGACCGGCACCGGCAAGACCGTGACGCTGCAGAAAATGGCCGAGAGTTTCTCCAGAATCGGCGTGCCGGTGTTCATGGCCGACGTGAAGGGCGACCTGACCGGCATCGCGACCGCAGGCAAGTTAAGCGACAAGATGCAGGCTCGGCTCACCGAACACTCTTTGCCCGAGCCACATTGGCAGGCGTGTCCGGTGACTCTATGGGACATATGGGGCGAGCAGGGTCATCCGGTGCGCGCAACAGTCTCCGACATGGGACCGCTGCTGTTTGCGCGCCTGCTCAACCTGAACGAGACGCAGGAGGGTGTGCTGGCGCTGGTGTTCAAGGTGGCCGACGACAACGGTTTGCTGCTGCTGGACCTGAAGGACCTGCGCGCGATCGTGCAGTATGTCGGCGACAACGCCGCGCAGTTCAAAACGCAGTACGGCAATGTATCGTCGGCGTCGATCGGCGCGATTCAACGCGGGCTGCTGCAACTCGAAGAGCAGGGCGGCGATCGCTTCTTCGGCGAGCCGATGCTCGACATTGCCGATCTGATGCAAACGGCCGACGGCAAAGGTGTCGTCAACATCCTTGCTGCAGACAAGCTGATGAACAATCCGCGGCTGTACGGGAGCTTCCTGCTATGGCTGCTGGCCGAGCTGTTTGAGAACCTGCCGGAAGTCGGCGATCGCGACAAACCCAAGCTGGTGTTCTTCTTCGACGAAGCGCATCTGCTTTTCGACGATGCGCCGACGGCGTTGCTGGACAAGGTCGAGCAGGTGGTGCGGTTGATTCGCTCCAAGGGCGTCGGTGTTTACTTCGTGACGCAGAATCCGCTCGATATTCCGGACAAGGTGCTCGGCCAGCTCGGCAATCGGGTGCAGCACGCGCTGCGCGCGTTTACGCCGCGCGATCAGAAGGCGGTGAAGTCGGCGGCCGAAACGATGCGCGCCAATCCGAAGATCGATGCCGCGAGGGCGATCCTCGAACTTGGCGTCGGCGAAGCGCTGGTCAGTTTTCTCGACGTCAGGGGCACGCCCGGCGTTACCGAGCGCGCGTGGGTGCTGGCGCCGGGCTCGCAACTGGGCCCGATCACGCCGGATCAGCGGAAGCAATTGATCAGCGATTCGATTGTCGCCGGCGTGTACGAAAAAACGGTCGATCGAGAATCGGCGTTCGAGATGCTCAAGGCGCGCGCCGAAAGCGCTGCGCCGCAGGCGGGTGACGTTCGCGGCAAACCGGCATCTTCTGCGCCGACGCAAGCACCCGCTGCTGGCGGCATCATGGGCGGGCTCGGAGACATTTTGTTCGGCTCGACCGGCCCGCGCGGCGGCCGGCGTGAAGGAATGGTCGAAGCCATGAGCAAGAGCGCTGCGCGGTCGGTCGGGTCTTCGATCGCGCGCGAAATCACGCGCGGGGTGCTCGGATCTTTGCTCGGGGGCGCGCGACGGCGCTAGTCGACGCTGGAGCCGGTGAATGTCCGCCATAGGCGCAGCACTCACGGCGATCGAGGCATGGCCGCTGTCGGAAGCGATTCGCCGTTCGGTGTGGGCGTATCCGGCGCTCGAAACGATCCACATCGCAGCGTTCGCGACGGTGTTCGGTGCGTTGATGTTGCTCGAGCTGCGCGTGTTTGGCGCTGCGCGTGCAGTGCCG
>JBGSWY010000341.1:0-5731 GCA_041751715.1 Burkholderiaceae bacterium | reverse complement strand
GACCGAGCCCGATGGTCCACCGCCGCGGCTCGCGGACTATGCCCTGTGGCTCGCATTTGCCGCACTGGGTTCGGTGCTGCTGCTGGCCACCACGAGCCACATCACGCAGAACATTGCATCGGTCCCGTTCCTGTGGGTGCTGCCGCTGTCGCTGTATCTGCTGACTTTCGTCGTCGCATTCGAAGGCCGCGGCGGACGCGGCTGGTATCAACGCAGCTGGTTTCTGTTTCCGACATTGCT
This sequence comes from Burkholderiaceae bacterium, assembly GCA_041751715.1. GTDB lineage: Bacteria > Pseudomonadota > Gammaproteobacteria > Burkholderiales > Burkholderiaceae_F > JACCZX01. Next base: position 5,491 of record JBGSWY010000341.1, on the reverse strand, counting down.
ATTGCTGGTCGCGATGGCGGCCGGTTTGTCGGCCAACCGCGGCGTGCTCGATGTCAGTCTGGCGGTGCCGCTGTACACCGTGGGTATGGCAATGGCGGCGTTTTTCTGCAATGGAGAACTGGCGCTCAGCAAGCCGGCGCCGCGTTACCTGACCCAGTTTTACCTGACTATTTCGCTTGGAGGCGCGCTCGGTGGGCTGCTGGTGGGCCTGGTGGCGCCGCGCGTTTTTCCGACGTACTTCGAGTTCCCGCTGGCGCTGGTGCTGCTGGCGTCGCTCGCGGTTTTCGTGGCGATGAAGACGCGCTGGCTGATCGGCCCCGCTGTCGTGGCCACGCTGGCCACCGCATGGTTCGGCAGCGAGTACATCGGATTTCTGCGCGACGACGTGGTGTACATGCAGCGGAATTTTTACGGAACACTGCGGGTACGCGAGCAGGGCGAAGGAGACCAGCAGGTACGGCGGTTATTGCACGGCGTCATCCTGCACGGCGAGCAGCAGACCATCAATCCGAAGCGGCTCGAGCCTGGCACGTACTACGCGCCGTCATCAGGCGTCGGCCGCGCGATCGAAGCGAAGCAAGAGAAAGGGCCGGAGCCGGTCAGACTGGGCTTCGTCGGCCTGGGTGTCGGCACGTTGTCGGCATATGGGCGCACCGGCGACGTGGTGCGCTTTTACGAGCTCGATCCGGACGTGCTGGCGCTGGCGCAGAACCAATTCTCATACCTCACTGCTTCACCCGCAAGCATCGATTACGCCATCGGCGATGCGCGCCTGTCGCTCGAGCGTGAGCTTGCAGCGAGCGGCCCGCAACGCTATGACGTGCTGGCGATCGACGCTTTTTCCAGCGACTCGATCCCGGTCCATCTGATGACGTATGAAGCGATCGAGCTCTATTTCAGGCACCTGAAGCCCGATGGCATTCTGGCGGTTCACATTTCCAACCGCTTTCTCGATCTGAAGCCGGTGCTAGCGAACATCGCGCGGGCCGCCGGACTGACGGCACGATTGGTCACCGATTCGCCGGAAGACAGCGCGGCATCGATCACCGACTGGGTGCTGATTGCGCGCTCGCCGGAGGCATTTGAAGCTGAGCATCTGGCCGAGGCAGCGCAGCCGATCGAGCCGAATCCGAATTTCTCTTTGTGGACTGATCAATTCAATAATCTGATCGACGTATTGAAATCGAACCCTATCGACGAGCTGCGCCGCTTGATCGGGCTCGGCTAGTCGGGCACGTCGCTCGCTTCCCTTTTATCACTGAAGATCCATGCCAACATCACGCAAGCCACGCATCGTCGTCAAGGACTCGCGCGTTCACGGGCGCGGCGTTTACGCCGCTCGCCGCCTGAAGGCCGGCGAGAACATCATCGAGTACAAGGGCGAGCGGATCGCATGGAAAGAAGCCGATCACCGGACACCCTCGGACCCGGACGACGAATTTCACACATTCTTTTTTTCGCTCGACGATCAGAAAACAGTGATCGATGCCGCGGTCGGCGGCAACGCGGCGCGCTGGATCAACCATTCGTGCGACCCGAACTGCGAAACCGAGGAAACGGATGACGGGCGTGTATTTATCCAGGCGCTGCGCGATATCCGCGCCGGCGAAGAGCTTAACTACGACTACAGCCTGACAATTGAAGAGCGCCTGACCCCCTCTCTGAGGAAAAATTACGAGTGCCGTTGCGGCTCGAAGAACTGCCGCGGAACGATGCTCGGACTGAGCAAGAGGCAAATGGCGAAACCCGCGAAGTCGCGTCGAAAACCGGATTAAAGCGCGGTGGATTAGTCCGCACGCTCGATAGCGAGAACTCTTGACCGCGCTTACCGTCCAAACGCCGTGCCACGCTTCCTGACTCATCCGCTCACCCTGCTCTTGACCGCGCTCACCATCGGTGGCGGCGCCGTCGGGTGCGCGTCGCTTGACGAATGGCAGCGGCAGGCGATTTTCGATCCGAGAAACGGCAGTCAGCGCTGGTTCTCCGAGCCGCTGCCCGGTACCGAGGAATATCAGGTCAAGCTGGTCAACGGCCATCATCTGAACTTTTGGTACGTGCCGCAAGCCGATGCGAAGCGTGCGCCGACCGTGCTGTACCTGCACGGTTCGCGCTGGAATCTGAACGGCAGCGTATTTCGCATGTCGCGCTGGGCGGACCTCGGCTTCAACGTGCTCGCCGTCGACTACCGTGGGTTCGGCAAGAGCACCGAGCTGCTGCCGTCCGAAGAAACCGCCTACGAAGATGCGCAGGTTGCCCTCGAAGAACTGAAGCGGCGTGAGCCCGATGCGGCGCGGCGTTTTATATATGGGCACAGCCTCGGCGGAGCACTGGCGATCCATCTGGCGGCCGGGCCACTGAACAAACCCGACAATCAGATCGGCGGCGTGATCATCGAATCTACGTTTACATCGATTTCTGCCGTGGTACGCGCAATGAGATACGGCTGGGTGCCCGGCATCGGCCTGGTCGTGACTCAACCGTTCGATTCCGCAACCAAGATCGCGAAGGTCGAGGTGCCGCTGTTGATCATTCACGGAACCGCCGACGGTGTCGTTCCGCACGCGATGGCTGACGAGCTTTACGCGGCCGCCTCCAGCAAGGTGAAGCAGATCGTCAAGATCGAAGGCGGCACTCACTCGAGCGCCAGTCGCACGGGCGGCACGACCTATCGCGAAGCGGTGCTCGACTTCGTACGCCGCAGCTCGCAGAGCGCTGCCGACAAGTCTTCCTAGCGCCAGACCGGAATTCCTTCTGCGGCCAAGGCACGCTCGATCGATGAGCGGTTGCATAGCCGTTCTGCGTATGCCGCGTACGCCGGAAATCTGTTCTGCATGCCGTAATGCGGCGCAAAGGAGCAGGCGCCTGGCGAGTGGTAGAGGGCGATGTTCACGCTTGCTCCCGCGGCGACGTAGAGCGCTTGTCGGGCAACTCGGCACGGCGCAGCCGTAAGGCATTGCCGATCACCGACACCGACGACAGCGCCATCGCCGCCGACGCAACGATCGGACTGAGCAGCCAGCCGGTCAGCGGGTACAGCACACCGGCGGCGAGCGGCACGCCGGCCGCGTTGTAGGCGAACGCAAAGAACAGGTTCTGCCGGATGTTGCGCATCACCGCGCCTGACAACCGGCGCGCACGCACGATGCCGTTCAAGTCGCCCTTGATCAGCACGATGCCGGCCGATTGCATCGCGATGTCGGTGCCATGCCCCATCGCGATGCCGACATCGGCGGCCGCCAGCGCGGGGTCATCGTTGATGCCATCACCCGCCATCGCGACCACGCGGCCGCCGGACTGCAACTCCCTGATCAGCGCGTTCTTGTCCGCCGGCAGCACTTCGGCGCGAAACTCCGCGATGCCGAGTGTCTTGGCGACCGCGGCGGCAGTTACCTGTCCGTCGCCGGTCGCCATCACTACGCGCACGCCGGTACGTGACAGCTCCTGAAGCGCAGCGGCAGTCGTTGCCTTGATCGGGTCGGAAATCGCCAGCAGCCCAAGCAGCTTTTTCTCGGCGCCGACGAAGACGACCGTGCTTCCTTCGCCGCGCAAGCGGTCTGCGGTTGCGCTCAACGCCTCGATGTCGATCCCCGCTTCGCCGATAAAGCGCGCGCTGCCGAGGCGCATCTGCCCTGGCGCCGAGGTGCCCTGTACTCCGCGGCCGGTGACCGATTCGAAATTCTGCACGACAAGCGGCGCGATCGAGCGTTCCTGCGCGTACGCAAGAATCGCGCGCGCCAGCGGATGTTCGCTGGCGGTTTCAAGCCCGGCAGCGGCGGCGATCAGTTCAGCTTCGCTGACGCCGGCCGCTGACGCCGCCTGCACCACGCGCGGCTTGCCTTCGGTCAAGGTGCCGGTCTTGTCGACCACCAGTGTGTCGACCTTCTGCATCGTCTCCAGCGCTTCAGCATCGCGCACCAGCACACCCATTTGCGCGCCGCGACCGACACCGACCATGATGGACATCGGGGTGGCCAACCCCAACGCGCACGGACACGCGATGATCAATACGCTGACCGCCACCACCAGCGCGTTGACATAGCGCGGCTCCGGCCCGATCGCGATCCAGACTATGGCAGCGACGATCGCGACCAGCACGACCGTGGGCACGAACCAACTGGCGACAACGTCAGCGAGTCTCTGAATCGGCGCCCGCGAGCGACCGGCATCGGCCACCATCTGCACGATCTGCGACAGCAATGTATCGGCGCCAACGCGCTCGGCGCGCATCACGAAGCTGCCCGTCTGATTGACCGTGGCGCCAGTGACTTTTGCACCCGCCTCCTTGGTCACCGGCAGCGGCTCGCCGGTCATCATCGATTCGTCGACATTCGAGCGGCCTTCGAGCACGACGCCATCGACCGGCACTTTCGCTCCCGGCCGCACGCGCAGACGGTCGCCAGGATGGAGCTTGTCAAGCGCAACTTCGCGCTCATTTCCATCAGCTTCAATGCGCAGCGCCGTCGGCGGAGCGAGCTCGAGCAGCGAGCGCACCGCCGACGAAGTCTGCGAGCGCGCGCGCAGCTCAAGCACCTGGCCCAGGATCACCAGCGTGGTGATGATCGCCGCCGCTTCGAAGTACAGCGGCGGCATGCCGTTCATCAAGAACGCCGCGGGCAACACTTGCGGAAACAGCAGCGCGAACACGCTGAAGCCGTAGGCTGCCGCGACGCCGAGCGCGATCAACGTGAACATGTTCGGCGAGCGATTGACGATCGACTGCCAGCCGAGCTTGAAGAAGAACGCTCCGCACCACAGCACGACCGGCGTCGCCAGCACGAGTTGGCTCCAGCCGAACCACTTCCCCATGGCGCCGATCAACCGCTGATGCAGCGCGGGCGCAAACTCGGTCATCGCCATGATCGCGATCGGCAGCGACAACGCAGCAGCGACCCATAACCGGCGAGTCATCAAGCGCAGTTCCGTGTTGTCCTCTGCCACCGAGGCATCGGCCGGCTCCAGCGCCATGCCGCAGATCGGACAGTTGCCGGGCCCGACCTGGCGAATCTGGGGATGCATCGGGCAGGTGTAGATAGCGCCCGGCTTCTGCGCCGCCGCGACTGGCGCTGGCCGGGGATCGAGATACTTCTCAGGGTCTGCTTCAAACTTCGCGGCGCAGCCGGCGCTGCAGAAAAAGTAGTCGTTGCCAGCGTGCGCGACGTGGTGCTTCGACTGCGGCGTGACAGTCATGCCGCACACCGGATCTTTCAAAGTAGTCATGGCGGGATCTCCTACAGCCAAGGCCGTGTTGCTTTCGTGTACGCGACAAATGCTTCGCCGAAAAGAGCCTGCAGCGACCGTTCCTCCGGTGCAATCTGAAAGCGGGCTATGTAAAGAACGAAGAGAGGCAGACCCAGAATAGCCGCGGCATTTGCGAGATGCACTGCCCATGCGACCAGCAGCAGCAACATACCGACATACATCGGATTGCGTGAAATTCGAAACACACCGTTCGTGACAAGTGACGACGTCTCGTGCACCCGCATCGGGTTCA
>JBGSWY010000340.1:0-2237 GCA_041751715.1 Burkholderiaceae bacterium | reverse complement strand
ACAAACTCCTGACGTGCCCACACCAAGTGACTGCCTCGCTCGCCGATCGCATCGATGCGCTGCTGCCGCAGACGCAGTGCACGAAGTGCGGGTACGAGGGCTGCCGTCCTTACGCTGAAGCGATTGCCGCGGGCGAAGCGCTGATCAACCAGTGTCCGCCCGGCGGAGCCGGCGGCATCGAACAGATCGCGCGGCTGACGAATCTTCCAGCCCTGCCGATGAATCCTGAAAACGGCATCGAGCAGCCCCTTATGGTGGCAGTCATTGACGAAAGCCTTTGCATCGGTTGCACGCTGTGCATCCCGGCGTGCCCAGTCGATGCCATCATCGGCGCATCCAAACGCATGCACACGGTGATCGCGTCGCACTGCACCGGGTGCGGTCTGTGCCTGCCCCCGTGCCCGATGGACTGCATTGCAATGGTTCCGGTCGAGCCCGTACGCGCATGGACGGCGAGCGATGCGCAAGCTGCGCGCGGGCGCTTTTACGCGCGGCGCGAGCGCCAGCGCTCTGCTGCCGCTGAGCCGGCAGCGAAGACTCCCGCTATCGATGGCAAGCACTCAGTGGTCGCAGCCGCGATCGAGCGTGCACGACAGCGGCGGGCCGCCGCCGCGCAATGAATCCCGCCAGGCGTCGCGCGATCTACGGCACCCTGCGCGCGCTCAATCCGCATCCGACGACCGAGCTTCTCTATTCGACTCCGTTCGAGCTGCTGGTCGCGGTCGTGCTTTCGGCGCAGGCCACCGACAAGGGCGTTAACGCCGCCACGCGTGTCCTGTTCACGATCGCAAACACGCCGCGAGCCATCGTCAAAATGGGTGAAGAACGGCTTGCCGAATACATCCGCTCGACCGGGTTTTACAGAGCCAAGGCGCGCAACGTGGTCCGGCTGTCACGGGCCCTGCTCGACCAGCATGACGGTGAAGTTCCGCGCGATCGCGATGCGCTGGAAGCGCTTCCGGGCGTCGGGCGCAAGACCGCCAACGTCGTGCTGAATACCGTGTTCGGAGAACCAACGATCGCGGTCGATACTCATGTATTTCGCGTTGCCAACCGCACCAACCTGGCGCCGGGAGACGACCCGGAAGAAGTCGAACGCCGGCTGATCAAATTCACGCCGGACGAATTCAAGCCCAACGCGCACCACTGGCTGATCCTGCACGGGCGCTACATCTGCAAGGCTCGCGTACCCGAGTGCTGGCGCTGCCCGGTCGCGCAATGGTGCGAGTATCGCCACAAGACGCCCGCACCGCCAGCGCAACTGCAACCGCAACGCTGATGTTCAATCCGTCGAAGGACGACGTTCGCCGGTTCTTCTGCGACACCTGGCGCAAGCATCGAGAAGGCACCGTGCTGTCGCCACTGGAGTCGGTCGCACTGGATTGGATGCTCAGGCATCCGGAGTATCACGGCGAATTCGACAACCTGGATGCCGCGCTCGCGCGCGAGTACACCGTCGGGGACGGCCGCACCAATCCTTTCCTGCACATGTCCATGCACCTGGCGATAGCGGAGCAGCTGTCGATCGACCAGCCCCAGGGAATACGTGCGATGTTCCGCAAACTGGTCGCGCGGCGCGGCGATGAGCACGCGGCGATGCACGACGTGATGGAATGCCTGGGCGAAGCGGTATGGAGCGCACAGCGCACTGGCAATGCGTTGCCGGCCGATGAAATGAGCGCCCGCTACCTGGATTGCCTGCAGCGGCGGGCGACTGAAGGCTAGCGCTTCTGATTGCTCAGCGGTCCGGGCAACGTGGCCAGGTAAGCCGACACATTGCGAATGTCGCTGCGCGAAAGCGGCTGCGCGATGCCGCTCATGATCGGGTTCTTGCGGGCACCGGTCTTGTAATCTCGAAGCGCTTTTTCCAGATAGTCGGCGTACTGCCCCGCCAGTGTTGGATAGCTTGGATCAACCCCGGAAGCGAAATCCTTGCCGTGGCAGGCGGCGCACAACTGTTGCGCCAGCTCAGCGCCCTTGTTCGCATCCTGTGCCGCGACCTGCATCGAGGCCGCGATAGCCAGCCCTGCTACCAGCACGCGCTTCATTTCGCCACCGCCGAAACTACAGCAGCATTTCCACGCGCCGCATAGTAGGCGGCCAATGCAGAAATCTCCTGGTCCGATAGTCCCCTGGCCACCGCCATCATCGATGGATGATTGCGAGCGCCTTGCCGGTAAGCCTTCAAAGCCGCCTCGATGTACTGCGGAGTCTGGCCGCCAATCTTCGGCACGCGA
>JBGSWY010000339.1:0-7681 GCA_041751715.1 Burkholderiaceae bacterium | reverse complement strand
TTGGCGATACTCGATCGCGCCGACGACAGCCCGATGCGAGTCATCGCATCCTTGAACTTAAGACGATCCTCCGCTTTGTCAATCGCGTCGGGCGACGCGCCGATAAGTTCTACACCGTACTTGTTCAGGACTCCGTTGTTGTACAGGTCCATCGCGCAATTGAGCGCGGTCTGCCCACCCATCGTCGGCAGGATGGCGTTCGGCCTTTCCTTCGCGATGATGCGTTCGACCACCTGCCACGTAATCGGCTCGATGTACGTGACGTCCGCTGTCTCCGGGTCAGTCATGATCGTGGCCGGATTGCTATTGACCAGAATGACCTTGTAGCCCTCGTCCTTCAGGGCCTTGCACGCCTGTGCGCCCGAATAGTCGAACTCGCACGCCTGGCCGATCACGATCGGGCCAGCGCCGATGATCAGGATGCTCTTCAGGTCGTCGCGCTTCGGCATCAGGTGTAGTTGCCGGGCGCGAGACGACGCTCGACCAGCTCGATCAGGATATGGATCACCTTGATATGCAGCTCCTGCACACGATCGGCGTACTTGCCCCCCGGCGTGACGATCGCAATGTCCGCCAGGTCGGCGAGCGGCGCTGCGCCGTGACCGGTCAAGCCGATCACTTTCATCCCACGCTGGTGCGCGGCGTTGACCGCGGCGATCACATTCCGGCTGGTGCCGCTGGTCGAGATCGCGAGCAGCACATCGCCCGCACGACCATGCGCCTCGACGAACCGCGCAAACACCTGTTCGTAACCGTAGTCATTGCCGACGCAGGACAGGTGGCCCGGGTCGCTGATCGCCAGCGCGGCATAGCCTGGCCGGCTGTCGCGAAACCGACCCGTCAATTCCTCCGCGAAATGCATTGCATCGCACATCGAACCGCCGTTGCCGCACGCGTACGCGCGTCCGTCGGCGGCGAAAGTTTCGGCCAGCAGTGCAGCGGCGTCCACGATCCGCGCCATCGTCGCGTCGTCGCGCAGCAAACCGGCCAGCGCATCCGCGGCGCCTTGCAACGCCGTCCGAACCACCGAGCTATCGTTCATGCGCGCTCTCCATCGACTCGATAAACCGGTCGAACAGATCGCAGATGTCGTGCGGACCGGGGCTCGCTTCCGGATGGCCCTGGAAACAAAATGCCGGCGCGTCGGTCAGAGCGAAGCCCTGCAGCGATCCGTCGAACAGCGACACGTGCGTTACGCGCGTATTGGGTGGCAATGTCTTTTGGTCGACGGCAAAGCCATGATTCTGGCTGGTGATGTAAACCTTGCGCGTGTCGAGATCGAGCACCGGATGGTTGGCGCCGTGATGCCCGAACTTCATCTTCAATGTTCGCGCACCGACGGCGAGGCCCATGATCTGATGGCCGAGGCAAATGCCGAACGTGGGGACCTTGCGGGCTATGAACTCGCGGGTTGCTGCGACGGCGTAGTCCAGAGGCTCCGGATCGCCCGGTCCGTTGGCGAGGAACACACCGTCCGGCTTCAGTTTGAGCACATCTGCCGCAGGCGTTTGAGCGGGAACTGCCGATATGCGGCAGCCGCGATCGGCCATCAATCGCAGAATGTTCTGCTTGACGCCGTAGTCGTAGGCGACGACATGAAAACGGTGCGAAGCGCGCGCCTGATTTTTCGCAGTGAAGCCCGGCGTGCCGTCGGCGCGCGCCAGTCGCCAGCTTCCTTCGCTCCACTGATACGGTCGCTTGACGCTGACATCCTGCGCCAGGTCCTGCCCCGCCATCCCCGGATACGAGCGGGCGCGATTCAGTGCTTGTTCCATCGCCGCTTCATCAAGGGTTTCGCCAACGCCCGCGGCAACCATGCAACCGGCTTGAGCACCGCCCTGTCGCAGAATTCGCGTGAGCTTGCGCGTGTCGATATCGGCAATGCCGAGCACGCCTTCATCTCGCAGAAAAGCTGACAGATCGCGCTGGGCGCGAAAACTGGAAGCGCGCACCGGCAGATCGCGGATCACAAGTCCCGCTGCGCGCACCCGGATCGATTCGACATCCTCATCGTTGACGCCGGTATTGCCGATATGCGGGTACGTCAGCGTGACGATCTGCCCCGCGTACGACGGATCGGTCAGGATCTCCTGATAGCCTGTCATCGCGGTATTGAAAACGACCTCCCCGAGCGTCTCGCCCGCAGCGCCGATCGAACGGCCGCGAAAGGTCGTCCCGTCGGCCAGTACCAGCACAGCGACGGGACGCGAATCAACCACCACGGGGGGCAAACCGGCTCCTCAGTTCCCGACTCAATTTCCGATGATTGCCGCCATTTCCGCGACACCCGGCTCTTATTGACGAACCCGCACGCAATGCCCGCAGATAAGATTGTGAATTATATCTTCACGGGCTCCGTGTTCGACTGACGCGCGATGCTGCTGATTCCGTATCAGACACGCTTCACCGCCAAGTCATTGCCGGTCATCACGCTGGCGCTGATCCTGGTGAACGCGCTCGTCTACTTCATTTTCCAGGCGAGTGACCGCCAGGCGTACCAGCGCGCCGCCGAGTATTACTTCTCGTCTCAACTGCCGCAGATCGAGTTGCCGCGCTATGCGGTCTATCTGGAGCGCCGTAGCGACCGCAACGCGTTGCAGGTGTTGCGAATGATCCGTGCAGGCGCCAAGCCGGAGCAATCGCTCCGACTGATTCTGGCGATGGAAAACGATCGCGAGTTCATGCGCGATTTGCGCGACGGCGTCGTGGTGCCGTCGGCCGATCCGATGCACATGGCATGGCGCGATCAGCGCATTCAGTTCGACTCGTTGATCGGGCGCGTGTTCACCGAGCGCTTTGCCCTGGAAGCGGGAGCGGGCGCGGGTGGATCTGTGAGCGCCGGCAGCGCGCTCCGGTTGCTGACGTATCAGTTCCTGCACGGCGATGCGATGCACTGGCTCGGCAATATGCTGGTGCTGCTCCTCGCGGGGCCGTTTGCCGAAGCGGCGCTCGGGCGTTTGCGCTTCCTGCTCGCCTTCGTTGCCAGCGGGGTTTTCGCCGGAGCGTTACACATGCTGATCAGCAACCAGCCGCTGGTCGGCGCCTCGGGTTCGATCTCCGGTGCGATGGCGATGGTGGCGGTGCTCTACGGCACGCGCCGGGTACCGGTGTTCTACTGGCTGTTCGTGTACTTCAACACCGCGCGTATACCGGCGCTGTTATTGCTGCCGATTTGGCTCGCGATCGAAGCGGTGCAGTGGGCGCTTTCGCCCGAATCGCGCGTGGCTTACAGCGCGCACATCGGCGGCTTTGTCGCGGGCGCAGCACTGGTGTGGGTGCTGCGGCCGGGCGACGATAAGAAGGTCGATCGCATCCTGGACGAGCAGTTTGCAGACGAGCGGCGCGGCAACCGTAAATCGACGCTGCTGCAGGAAGCTCAGGCGGCGTCGGCTCGACTCGATACGCGCCGGGCAGCGCGTGCGTACAGCGAGCTGCTGCAGGAAGACCCGACCAATGTGCACCACGCGACCGCGTACTTCAACATGGCACTGCTGGGACGCAATCGCGAAACCCTGCTCGATGCAACCCTGCGCGTGTTATGGATTCGCGCGCGCGGCGCGCGCTCCGAACTGCGCCCGGTATATCTGCAGATGAGCCAGCCGCATGTGCTCGCTGCCCTTCCGGTCGATGAGCAGCTGCGGCTGGCGCGCCGGCTGGTAGCGACGCGCGAAGACGCAGCAGCCTTGCGCGTGCTTGATGGCCTGCTTGATAACGATACGCTGAAGAATCTGTACGGCCGGCAGATTGCAGACTGCCTGCTCGGACTGTTCACGACTTATTCGCGGCACGGATTGCGGCAACCGGCCGAAGACGTGAAGCGGCGGCTATCGACTCACTTTCCATCGCCGGCAACGCTCGGAGGCATGGCACCGAGCCGCGAGCCGCCGATGACGATCCGCGGCACGACGAAGGCACCGCGCCCGCGCGCCTCGCTCTCGGGCCCGCCGTCGGAGATGGAGCTCGATCTCGATACGCAGCTGCGGACCCGCTGGGGGCCTGAGTAAGCAGCCCGCGCTAGTGCGCTTGGGCCGTGCGGGCCAGCACTTCCAGATATCGCCCCGCCTCGACAGAAACCGCATCGGACGGGTAGCGCTTCAGCAGATACTCCAGAATGCGGCGCGCTTCGTCCGGCTTGCCGCCCCATTCGGCCATCAACTGCGCGCCGATCAGATAGATCTTCGGAACGTCTGCATGCACTGCATGCTTCCGGTCGAAACCCTTGATCAACTGCCCCGCCAGTTGCGGCTTGCCGCTGCGCAGTGCCGCCTGAGCCAACGGCGCGATGTTATCGATTTCGCGTGGCGCCCAGTCGGCGCGGCGCGCCTTTGCATCCTCGACCAGTTCGATCGCCTCGCGCCAGTTTTCCGATTTCACAAGAAGCGTCAGGTACGCGTCAGCATGGTTCTCGATCCGCGGCGTGCTGTTTTCCGCCACCAGCAACCGATGCAGCCTCGCGTGCAGCGACAAGTCGTTCGGTCGGTCGCTGAGGTCATGCGACAGCAGGTCGATCGCCTCCTTGATATCGCCGGCCGCTACCAGCTGGCCGATCAACGCATCACGCGTGCGTGCCTTGACATCGATCGTGCGCGCGTTGGCCACGCTGCGCATCGCCCGCTCGCCCGGCCCCATCACGGAGATGTCGAGCGCATCGGCGTACTGGTACATCGTGTAGCCGATCATGGCGCAGATCATGTACGTGAAGTACCAGAAGCCGGCGGACAGCAGAAACAACAGAAGAATCGAGCCAAAGCCGAGCCCGGCCTTGAGGCCGGCGAAGAACGCGACGCCGGCCGCCCCCAGTCCACCCGCGACCGCGAGCGCCACCAGGCCATACGTGCGGCACAGATCGGCCACGAACACGAATGCAGCCAGCGCCGCATACGGCTTGCCGATGCGCCCGACCATCGAAACCATCTCGGACGGATTCAGCGCGCCGCGCAAGCTGCCGGTGACGACCAGTCGCATGGTCGCTGCGGGAATGATGCCGACGAAGAACACCAGCCAGACGACGATCGAAATGAATTCGCTGCCGCCACTTAACATCACCAGCAGCGCGGCCAGCACACCGAAGATGAGATTGATCGCGACGTACTTGTAGGGAAGATAGGCACTGACCAGATCGTCGTCGGTCAGCGGATAGTCGGACGGCCGCAAAAAACCTTTTGACGAGCGCTCGATGATCTTGAAACCATAGCGCGCTCCCATGACGAGAATCGCCAGCATGGCGAAAAGCATCAGCAGGACGCCGAAGCCACCCAGGAAGAGCAGTGCAAAGGCGGCAACCAACGCCGCGGACAGGGCGGCGATGTGCAGCAGCACAGCCTTGTCGAGCGGCAATAAAAAGAATCGGTGAATGCGTTGCCAGAACGGCTCGATCGGTCCGTTGGAGGCGTACGCGTAGGCGTCTGACATGGCTGTGGCAGCCTACGGTCGCGCTGCGCGCATGTCCAGCGATGGTTCGCCCTAGATACGAGGCAAAACTACAGCTTTTCCGTTTCGCCCGCGCGCGGTTGCCACTTCATCAGGTGCGTCTCCGCTCTGCCAACCAGCCAATCGAGCACCAGCGCAAACATTGTCAACACCAGAATGCCGGCCATCACCGTGTTGATGTCGAACGAACCCTCGGCCTGCAGGATCAGATAGCCGACACCGCGCGACGAGCCCAGATATTCACCCACCACTGCGCCGACGAACGCCAAGCCGACGGAGGTATGCAGCGATGAAAAGACCCAGCTGGTCGCGCTCGGCAGATAAACATGCCGCAGCAGTTGATTGCGGGTTGCGCCAAGCATGCGCGCGCTGGCCAGCACGGTCGGGCTGACTTCCTTCACGCCCTGGTAGACGTTGAAGAACACAATGAAAAATACCAGCGTGAATCCGAGCGCGACCTTGGAAGCAATGCCAAGGCCGAACCACACGCCAAAGATCGGTGCCAGGATGACGCGCGGCATTGAATTGGCGGCCTTGATGTACGGATCGAAAATAGCGGCAGCGACCGGCGACAGCGCCAGCCACATGCCGATCGCCAGGCCCGCGATCGTTCCGGCAGCGAATGCGAGCACGGTTTCGACCAGCGTCACCCACAGGTGTCCGTAGATATCGCGATCGACGATGAACCAGTCCCAGACGCGAACCAGAATCTTGACCGGCTCGCCGAAAAAAAACGCCGCCTGCCGGTCGTTCTCGAACATGAACGGCGGAATCAGCCCAGGGGTCGTCATCCCGTACCAGAAGACGAACACCGCGACCAGCACCAGTACCTGCCACAGGCGCAGCGTTTTCTGAGTCGGTCTGATGAAGCTCCACATCGCTCGCGTCTCAATTAACAGTCTGATGAAAAACGTAGCGAGCAGCCGCGAGCTTGCGTCAAGGAGCGCAGGCGTACAAAGGTACGTTGAGCACCGCAGGCGCAAGATCGGGGCGCACAGTAGTTTTGCATCAAGCTGTCAGGCGGCCAGCTTCTGCTGTGCGTAGCCTTTCAGAACCTCTTCGCGCAGGACATCCCAGATCGCCCTGTGCAGGTCGATGAAGCGCGGCATCACGCGCACTTCGGCGACATCGCGCGGCCGTGGCAGGTCGATGACGAACTCGCCGATCGGGTGCGACGCCGGTCCAGCGGAAAGTACGACTACACGATCGCTCATCGCAATCGCTTCGTCCAGGTCGTGCGTGATGAACAACACCGCTTTTTTCTTGGCAGCCCATATTTCGAGCACTTCGTTCTCCATCAACTGCCGAGTCTGGATATCGAGCGCGGAAAACGGCTCGTCCATCAGAATGATGTCGGGGTCGAGCACCAGTGTCTGTGCGATCGCTGTGCGTTTGCGCATGCCGCCAGATAATTGATGCGGATAGCGGTCGCCAAAACCCCCCAGGCCGACTCGCTTCAGCCACTCGTCGGCACGGGCGCCGGCGCCGGATGCGCCGCGAAACTCGAGACCGGCCATCACGTTGGCGCGCGCGGTGCGCCATGGCATCAATGCGTCAGACTGAAACATGTAACCTGCGCGCGCATTGATGCCGGACAGCGGCTGGCCGAACACCTGCACGCTGCCAGCGCTCGGCTCCAACAGCCCGGCGCCGACGTTCAGCAGCGTGCTCTTGCCGCACCCCGTCGGCCCCACGACGCTGACGAACTCGCCGGGAGCAACCGACAGCGTGACGTCCCTGACGGCGGTGTATCGCTGCGAACGATTGTCACGGCTGACGAACGTGCATGTGACCTCCAGCAGCGCCAGCGCTGCTGGACTGGTGATCGGTGATCCGTGATCGGTGATCAGTTCAAGACTCGTGAACGTTTCATCAGAAGCTTAGTTTGCTCTTAACCGATCACAACAGCCGTTCACGAGAACTAGCCCTTCGGATACTTGGCGTTCGCCTTGCGCACAAAATCATTCGTAAACACCGCCTTCAGGTCGATCTTCGCCTTCTTCATGTTGTCATCGACACTCTGCAGCGCACGCAGCGCGGTCGCAGCGCCCTGCTCGGGAAACATGCCATCGGGCGACAGAGCCTGCTTGGCTTTCAAGAACGCGTCGATGTAGACCGCACGGTCGCCCAGCAGGAAACTCTCCGGCACGGCCTTGACGATGTCCGACGGGCCGGCCTGCTGAATCCACTTGTTTGCGCGCACGATCGCGTTGGTCAGCGCCTGCACCGTGTTCGGATTCTTCTCGATGAA
>JBGSWY010000338.1:0-9501 GCA_041751715.1 Burkholderiaceae bacterium | reverse complement strand
GCTCAATCAGGCAAGGCGATAAAGATCCTGGTGGGCTTCCCGCCGGGCGGCGGCACCGATGCCATCGCGCGCACGCTGGCCGAGAAGCTGAAGGATGAGCTCGGCGCCTCGGTGGTCGTCGAGAACCGGCCCGGTGCCGGCGGACAGATCGCCGCGCAGGCGCTGAAGAGTGCAGCGCCGGATGGCACGACGTTTTTCATCTCGCACGACCACACCATCTCGATCCTGCCGCTGGTGATGAAGAATCCCGGATTCGATCCGGCGAAAGACTTCGTGCCGGTGGCGGGCTTCGCGACGTTCGTCAACGCGCTCGCACTGTCCGCGGGCACACCGGCCAAAAACTTCAACGACTATGTGGCCTGGGTGAAAACCCAGGGCGGCAAGAGCGCGATCGGCATTCCGGCGCCGGCCTCGGTGCCGGAGTTTCTCGTCAAGGTGATCGGCGAGCGTTACAAACTCGATCTCGTGTCTGCACCGTACCGCGGCAGCGCGCCGATGATCGGCGACATGCTGGGCAATCAGATTCCCGCCGGCGTGGGTTCGGTGCCTGATTTTGTCGAGAACCACGCGGCCGGCAAGCTGCGCGTCGTTGCCGTGCTCGGCAGTGCTCGACAAGTCGCACTGCCCGATGTGCCGACATTCGCAGAGCTTGGACTCGCCGGCTTCGAGGACGTGCCGTACTACGCGTTCTTCGCGCCTGCAGGGACACCGCAAGCGACGATCGATCAGTTTTCAGCGGCGCTGGCGAAGGTGATCGCGCAGCCCGATGTGCGCGACCGGTTGACGCGCTGGGGACTGACCGTGCAATTAATGCCCCAAGCGCAACTCGCTGCGCGTGAGCGCGCGTACGCACGGACGTGGGCGCAGATCATCAGGAAGAGCGGGTTTCAGCCGCAGTGAAGCATGGAGTAGCGGCTATCAGGGCCGCTCCCTTTGAAACCGCGCGCGAAATCAGTCACGTCGGATTCCATACCAGCGCATGGCGCCCATCAGAAGAAGCAGTTCCTGTGCCGAGCCCTCTCCGGGGCTGAGTACGAGACCGTAGGCGTCGGGATCAGCTTCACCCACGAATTCACCGTTGCCCAGATGCACGAGTGCGGTGGTCGGTCCCGGGCGAGGCATCTGCAGCCACAGTCGCCCGTCGCGCTCACTCACACTGACCTCGAATACACCGATGTCATATCGACCAACAAAGCGCTGTCGTTGTTCGGCGGTAAGGCTCCGGTCACGCAGCACGGGTGGCGGCAAACCCAGAAGGCGGCGGGCGATCTTGCGCTCGATGGATTCTGTCCTCACGTCGCCGCGATTGGTCAGCACGACCACAGTCAACGCAGTGTCGGGATAGTAGGCAGCCATCGCAGAGAAGCCGAGCATCGCGCCACCGTGCGCGACTTTGCGGCGGCCGTCGGGCTCAACCAGCGATAGAGCGAAGCCGTATTCCACTTCGCGGCCGTCGGTCAGTCTCGTCGGCGCAGCCATCAGCGCTTGCGACTGCGACGACACCACTCGCCCCGTCGCCAGCAGGCGAGTCCAGCGCGCGAGATCCAACGCGCTTCCGCAAATACCGCCATCGCCTCGAATCCAGTTCATGTTTTCCGGCGCAGAAGGGGCCACTTTATTTTTGCGCAGCACGTGTCCGCGCGCTTCGCCTGGGCCCACCGGCAGCGGTGTGCACTGACGCAGCGACGAAAGCCCGAGAGGCTGGAAGAGGCGTTCTGTCAGCGCCACTTCATACGGAGTGCCTGTCAAGCGCTCGACCAGCAACGCCAGAATCGTGTAGTTGGTGTTGCTGTAGGACCAGCGCGTGCCGGGAGCGAAATCCACCGGCGACTGCCGCGCGATGACGGTCAGCTCAGCCGCGGTCCGGCTCAGGTTCTCTATGCCTGCGCCATATTCGGGCTGCGTGAACAGCTCCCGTATGCCGGAAGTGTGGTTCAACAAATGCCGAATGCGCAGCGACGCGGGTAACTGCCGGAAATCCGGCAGATGAACGACGACCGAATCGTCGAGAGATAACCGTCCTTCTTCGACCAGCTTCAGAACCAGCGACGCGAGGAACTGCTTGCCGATCGAGCCGAGTTGGAACACCGTGCGTTCATTGATGCGCGCCGTGCCCCCGGCTTCCTCGTGTCCGTAGCCTCGAGCGAGTGCGGTGCGTTCTTTGAGCAGGACAACCACTGACATACCAGGGATCTGGCTCTCGTCCAGAGCAAAGGCCGCCATGGCATCCACCGCATCGGTCGAGGTCGTCGACAGGTCCACACCCGAAGGGGCCGTTTGCATGGCGCAGCCTTGCAGCATCACCGCCAACGCAATGCACCCGATCCATGAATGCGACATGAGCCGCGGGTGCGTCAAGGTTTCGCGACGTCCGGCACGGCCGGCGCAGCGGGGGCGAAGCGACTCTGTACGGCAACCAGTTGATCGTCTGTTGTCGCTACCAGCCACGCGCGCGCTCCTTCCACCATGTGGCGGTTGTGTTCCTTGAACGGGCCCATCGCGGCAGCGGCTTTCCAGAGTACCGGCCCGGCGCGGCTCTTCTTCCCCGACGGCGTGCCTGCCAACACGCAATAGGGCCCCAGTGGAAGCGAAACGAAAGGCTGCGGAGGTTGAGCGCGCAGGCGCCAGTCGATGAAAGGCGACTCGTTGATCAGCAGCGGCGCCGGCAAGCCGTGGAAAACCGTGAAGTCATAGAGCGCGAGTTGTTCGCGCAGAGGCGCGTACGCGTGGCGAATGTCGCTGACGACCGCGGCCTGGATTTCGTCATCGAACATCGGTTCCAGCGCGTAGCGTGCCAGGGCACCTCGAGCGTCGGCTTGATAAGCGCAGACAAGCCCAAGCTCCACGCAGTCCTGCGCTGCGCGCTGCACGTCCGACACCGAGCCGGCTTCTTCCGGCTTGCCTAACTGGGCGGCATGCAGGAATCTCGCAAGTATCGCCTCGTTGAGCGCCGGGCCGGCGCGATGTGCCGCGGCGTCAGCGTCTTCCTTCAGCGAAACGTAGAAGACCTTTTCAGCCGCAAAGCGAGCCTTCTTGCCAGCATCGAACTTGATCTCGCCGTCAGCGCAATCGAGGTAGCGCGTACCGACCTGCCCATGCTCCCACACCCAGTTCTTCAGGAACGGGCGTAACGGATGCTGCGTATCGAAGTGCAAAGCCGCTTATCCGTTTTGTAATCGCGCTCGTGACAGGCAGCGCTGATGCCGCTCATCGACTCTGCGTGCGAACCACTCGGTCGTGAGCTTGCGAGTGATCTTCGGGCTTTTCAAAGTAATCGTCGGCAACACTGCGCGTGGCACGGGTCGCCCGTGCACCTGTTCGGCGCGCGCGAAGACACGTTCGTAGAGCCGGGTGCGCTCGAATGCGGGCTCAGTGCCTCGCTCGAGATCGCGGCGGATGGCCGACGCGCTCATGTCGAGACGCCTGGCGAGCGCGAGTGCGGCAGCTTCCGTGTTTCCGGTTGGCGCATCAGCGGCGCCTCCCGGCGGTAGCAGGTCGCCGTCTAGAACCAGCGGCACTCCGGAGACGATGCGCAATGCGTTCTGAAAACCCGCGTTGCGGCTTGCATAGCGGCCCGCATTGAAATCGGCAAAGCGGAACAGCGGCTGCTGGTATGGCGCGTCGTACGCGAGCAGATGTGCGATGCCGAAGTACATGCCACCGCGCCGCGTGAACACTTCATGCCGGATCGAGTCTTCTACGGGGTACGGATAGCGCTTGGCCGAGGCGTGGACTTCGGCGAAGCCGATGCTCACCTGCATCGGGCCGCCGGTGCGAACCGGATTACGGCTGGCCAGGAACGTTTTGCCCAGCGGCACCATACTGATGAAGTCTTCGAAGATTTCACTTAACTGCTTCTCTGTCTTCACGGCGTCGATGCGGTCGCTGTAGCTTCGTCCGTCGGACGATGTCAATCGCAGCGCGGTGCGTACCGCGAACTTCGGCACACCGGCGCGATCAGCGTGCTTGTCGATCTCCTGCCAGGCAATTGCGGCCAGACCGGGCACCGGCGGGTCGGCACGGAACGTCGACTCCTGCTCGGTCACGGCGAGCACGGCACACACAGCTTCCTGTGTCGGTGCGATATCCAGCGTGGCAAACGCCGCGTAGATGTCGGTGGCCCAGCCGGCGCGATCAGCCGTGCTGGGCGGTAACAGCCGGACAATCAGCGCACGGGTTTCGTCGGGCCTCATCGCGGCGGGGCGCGCTGCGTCGTCGTCCGGTGTCGCGCAGCCGTTCAGTGCGATGCCAAGGACGAGGGCCGGCAATAGCCATCGCCTTGCATCTCTCGCCAGTGGGGTGATGTTCATCGCAGTCTGCCAGTGCAAACAACGTTAGCACCCCACCATCAACGCGCGGATTCGCTGCCACCCTGGGGTGTCAACTGTTCAATGGATCACGCCGTCCGGCGATTATTAACGCCCCTTTACGCTGATCGACCATTGATCAGCAAATCCGCCGGATGTCGGCCTCGTGTCGACCAGCTTGCCTTCGCCGCACGGAAATTGCGAATAGGTCACCGCGCCGTTGGATTCCTCGCACCTGAAAACGCCTGGGCCCAGCGCTCGCCGCGCGACGGGCTTGGGTGGGAGAACTGCAGGCGCCACGCTGGGCATCGGTGGCGGCGCATACAACGATTCGCTTCTCGTGGAACGCTGAACTGTATCGGGCGGCGTCACAACAGCGGGCACAACAATGCTCGAGCGATGGAGCGCTACGTACACGCCGGCAGCCAAGACCACGGGAACAATGAGTGCCACCGCAAGCGAGCGCTTACCCGATCGCGGCGGTCGATAATGATTTCTCATGAATGTCCAAGCACAAGCATTAACGAAAATCTACCTCGTGCGCCGGCGTTTAATCAGAGGAAATGTCACCTCAACCAGACGAAGAAAAGCCAGCTCAATCTCGCCCTTGGATATGAGGTAGTTAGGTCATTCACTAAACGAGATGGCGGGGCGGTCTCGGTCTGCACTGACGCTACAGTCGAGCGATTCCCCGTTTCGATGGGGTGGCGCGGGCGACAAGCCAACTGCTGCGATCCGGGCTGGCGACTGTTTCCGCATATGTCCGCGAGTGCTATCGAGGCGCGTGCCGGGTCATTCCGCAGCGAAGGCTCCCAGCAGCGTCAGCTCATAGAATATGCGGCTGATGCCGCGTATCGATCCAGAACGTGTACTTTCCCACTTGCATGAGCTCCGCGCCATCGGAGCGCAGGGCCGCGGCGTCGTCAGGCCGGCATTCAGCGCTGCTGACATGAAAGCGCGCCGCTGGCTCAAACGCCGATACGAGGAGGTTGACCTCGAAGCGACGATCGATGGCGTAGGCAATGTGCTTGGCCGCTCGCGGCATTCCGGCAAGGCGCTGCTCATCGGCTCGCATTCCGACACGCAGCCGACCGGCGGCTGGCTGGATGGCGCGTTAGGCGTGATCTATGCACTGGAAGTGGTGCGCGCGCTCGCCGCTGACAGCGCGACGCGCGCGCTGCCAGTGGACGCTGTGTCGTTCCAGGATGAAGAGTCGCGCTTTGTCAGTTGTCTCGGCAGCCGCTCGTTGATCGGCGCGCTGACGACGGAGATGGAGCAGCACGCCGTCGATAGTGACGGCTTAACGCTCGCGGGTGCACTGCTCGAAGCAGGCCTGGCAGATGTGCCGCGCCTGCGCCTATCGCGCGAGCGCTATGCCGGTTTCATAGAGGCGCACATCGAGCAGGGTCCGCATCTGGAGGACGCCGGACGCCAGATCGGCGTAGTGACCGGCATCGTCGGCGTGCGCAGCATTCGCTTCGTGTTTCGCGGCCAGCAGAATCATGCCGGCACGACGATGATGGCCCGCCGCCGCGATGCAACCACGGCGCTGTACGAGCTTGCGCACCGCATCAATGTGGAATTTCCGAAGGTGGCCGCCGACTGCACCGTCTGGACCATGGGCCGCCTGCGCGTCGAACCGAACGCGACGTCGATCGTGCCTGGATACGCCGAGCTCGACCTGCAGTTTCGGGACGCATCGGACGCGCCGCTCGATGCCTTCGAGGCAATCGTCGCGCGCCTCGTATCGGAGATGAACGCGCGCGGCGGCGTCAGCATCGAAGCCGTTGCCTCGCGCGTTCCGATTCCGCCCACGCGCATGGACGCAGGCCTGCAGGCGCATATCGAAGCTGCGGCAGAGCGCCACGCGCCCGGTCAGTGGCAGCGCATGCCGAGCGGCGCGCTGCATGATGCCGGCATCGTCTCGGCATGCATCCCATCGGCGATGCTGTTCATCCCGTCGGTCGGCGGCATCAGTCACGACTTCGCGGAGGACAGCCGCGATGAAGACATCGTGCTCGGCTGCCAGGTGCTCGCGGATGCGGCTGCATCGATTCTGACCGCCGCGAACGCCTGATAAAACCGGAACGCCGAATACGGAATATTGCTGTTCGCATGCCAGAGTCGTCATCTGGTTAAAGCAGTAGCCTTCATTGACAGTCACGCGGATGCGGTTGCTGTTGCGGCCGACGCAGCGATCGCACTGCCCGCTTAGCCTAAGCGATCAGCCTCTGCCGACAAACGGCATCTTGGTCGCCATTACCGTCATGAACAGCACGTTCGCATCGAGCGGAAGATTCGCCATATGAAGCACGGCGTCGGCAACGTGCTGGACGTCCATTACCGGCTCCACTGCGATCGCGCCGTGCGCTTGCGGCACACCTTGCGTCATCCTCGCGGCGAGGTCGGTCAATGCATTGCCGATGTCGATCTGGCCGACCGCAATGTCATATTTGCGGCCGTCGAGCGATGACGACTTGGTAAGGCCAGTGATCGCGTGCTTGGTTGCGGTGTACGGCGCCGAATTCGGGCGCGGCGCATGCGCTGAAATCGAGCCGTTGTTGATAATCCGTCCGCCGCGTGGCTGTTGCGCCTTCATCAATCGAAACGCGCCCTGCGTGCAGAGAAATGCGCCCGTCAGGTTCGCATCGACGACCGTCTTCCACTGCGCATAAGTCAAGTCCTCGAGCGGGACTGGCGGTGTGCCGGTGCCTGCGTTGTTAAACAGCAGATCAAGCCGGCCGAAGCGATCTTTGATTCGCGCGAAAAGTGCATCGACCGCAGCGGGATCACCGACATCGGTCGCTACCGCAAGCGACTCGGCATCCGATTTGTGCGCCAGCGTCACGGTCGCTTCGATCGCGTCGAGCCGACGGCCGGCTAGCACGGTGTTGAATCCGTTGTTCAGCAGCGTTACGGCAACCGCGCGCCCAATGCCGCTTCCGGCGCCGGTCACCAACGCGACCTTTTGAGTATTGGTGGCCGTCACTGCCCACCCGATTGACGCGGGTCTTCTTCGATAGCAGAACTGACCACGGCACCCGCCGCGTCGAACATCACGACGAATACGCGCGTGTCGTTGCCGTCCAGGAAACGCCACTCCCAGGCTGTCTGTTGTTTCAGCGCGTACTTCTCCGTGCGTCCGGGCGGGCCGAGCAAGCCACGAACATCGGATCCGTTCTGTCCCGTCGCGACCCGATTGAAATTGTCGCGCGTCAGAAGATTTTCTCTGCCCTGATATCTCCCATTGGCATCGATCTTCATCAGAAGCGTGTGCAGACCTTCGGGGCCGAGGGGATAAACCAAACCCTTGCCGCCCGCGACATTGTGCGTAGCAGACGGAACGCCGAAGAGCTGGCGCACATCCGTCTCGGTCGACTCGCCTTCGGTCAGTCGCGCAAGACGCACATCTTCATAGGCGCGACCGCGCGGGTCGCAAGCCAACAGCGAAATCAGCGATGCAATCATGAGGACGCCTTGTAACCATTGCCTTATGGACACTTTGAACTCCGACTACCTGAACCGCAGTTGACTGCGCGACAACTGGCTGATTGATGTACATCCCATCAGCTTCATCCCGCGCTCGACTTCTGCGCGCAGCAAGCCGAGCGCCCGCTCCACGCCAGCTCTGCCGGCAGCGGCCAGAGGAAACAGGTAGAAGCGCCCCAGGCCCACGGCCTTTGCGCCGAGCGCAAGAGCCTTCAGCACGTGCGTGCCGCGTTGCACTCCGCCGTCCATCATCACATCCAACCGATCGCCGACGGCATCGACCACTTCCGCCAGCTGATCGAAGGGTGCTCGCGAGCCATCGAGCTGCCGCCCGCCGTGGTTCGACAGAACGATTCCAGTGCACCCGATCTCGGCCGCGCGCTTCGCATCTTCGACCGACATCACGCCCTTCAGGCAGAACTGTCCATCCCAGAGTCGGACCATTTCGGCGACGTCGCTCCAGTTCATCGAAGGGTCCAGCATTTCGGTGAAGTAGCGGCCGATCGACATCGCGCCGCCGCTCATGTCGACGTGCTGCTCCAGCTGCGGCAATCTGAACTTTTCGTGGGTGAGGTAGTTCAAGCCCCACGCCGGCTTGATCGCGAACTGCCACATTCCACCGATCGTGAGTCTGAACGGAATCGAAAAGCCGGTGCGCAGATCGCGCTCGCGGTTGCCGCCGGTGATGCTGTCTACCGTCAGCATCATGATGTCAACGCCGGCCTCTTTGGCACGCTGAAGCATCGCGCGATTCAGCCCGCGATCCTTGTGAAAGTAGAACTGATACACCTGCGGCGTCGGATACTTCTTGCGCAGCTCTTCCATACTGACCGTGCCGAGCGACGACACACCGAACAGCGTTCCGACCTTCGATGCCACCTCCGCGACCGCGCGCTCGCCTTCGTGGTTGAACAGGCGCTGCAGCGCGGTCGGCGAGCAGTAAAACGGCACCGCGAGCTTCTGGCCCATCACCATCACCGATAGATCGACGGCTTCCACTCCGCGCAGAACGTTGGGCACCAGGTCGCACTCCTCGAAGCTGGCCGTGTTCCGCCGATACGTGACTTCATCATCGGCCGCTCCATCGATGTAATTGAAAATCGGGCCGGGCAGCCGCCGCATTGCCAGCCTGCGGAAGTCGTGGAAGCTGTGGCAGTCGGCAAGGCTCATTTCGCGTGGCGCCCATCGTCGGACTTCAAAGAAGCCGAAGTTAGCGCAAACGCGACGACCGGAGTATCGGGATCGGGTGTCTGTCTCTGCGGCGAACGCAGCGCTGATGTCAGTCCACGTTTTCCAACGCCGAGAGCGCCGTTTAGCCTTTAAGCTGACCGACGTTAAAGAATCATGAGTTTGTTCAGCTACTTCGAATCGCGTCTCCCGAACGCCACGGCTGCTCCGCCGGCTGCGGTCGAACGCGACGGGCCGCCGCCTGGCCTGCTGCCGTTCTATCTGCACTTTGTGCGTCAATCGCCTCGACTTTATGCCGCCATGTTCGTTTTCGGCGCGACAGTGGCATTGCTGGATACGGTGATTCCGCTTTTCATTGGCAAGCTGGTGGGGCTGATGACGACGCCGGATCCGCGCGCGGCCGTGCTGGCGCAAGCGCCGCTGCTGCTGGCCATGGCTGCCCTGGTATTGATCGCGCGTCCGCTTGCGATCCTCGGGGATTCGATGGTGCGCAACAACGCGGTGATCCCCGGCGTGA
>JBGSWY010000337.1:0-3837 GCA_041751715.1 Burkholderiaceae bacterium | reverse complement strand
TTCGCGTGTGGTGCGCCGCAACTGCTGAAGACGCAGTTCTCGGACAACATCGGCGGTGGGATCGACAACTATTCGTTGCGCCAGCCACTCGGTGTCGTCGCCGGCATCACTCCGTTCAACTTTCCGGCGATGGTGCCGATGTGGATGTTTCCGCTGGCGCTGGTGTGCGGCAACACGTTCATTCTGAAACCCTCGGAGCGCGATCCATCGGTGTCGTTGCTGCTCGGTGAGCTGCTGCAGCAAGCCGGCCTGCCCGACGGCGCGTTCAATGTCGTGCAGGGCGACAAGGAAGCAGTCGATGCGATTCTTGCGCATCCCGACATCGCGGCGGTCAGCTTCGTCGGCTCGACACCGATCGCGCAGTACATCCACGCTGAAGGCACACGCCACGGCAAGCGCGTGCAGGCGCTCGGCGGCGCCAAGAATCACATGGTCGTGCTGCCCGATGCCGATCTCGATCACGCGGCTGATGCGCTGGTGGGCGCGGCCTACGGATCGGCCGGTGAGCGCTGCATGGCGATCTCGGTGTGCGTTGCGGTGGGCGATGTCGCTGACGCGCTGATCGACAAAGTGAAATCGCGCATCGGTGCGTTACGAATCACAGGCGGCATGGACGCGGGCGCCGAGAGGGGCCCGCTGGTCAATGCCGCTCATCGCGAGAAAGTGCTCGGCTACATCGATCACGGCGTCGCCGAAGGGGCGCAGATCGTGTGCGACGGCCGCACGCACGAATCGGCAGCGCAAGCCGGGTTCTTTCTCGGCGCCACACTGTTCGACAAGGTCGAACCGTCGATGCGCATTTATCGCGAGGAGATCTTCGGACCGGTGCTGTGCATCATGCGCGTGCCCGATCTCGCTACTGCGCTCGATAGGGTCAACTCCCACGAGTACGGTAACGGTGTCGCCTGCTACACCGCAGACGGCGGAACTGCACGTGAATTCGCACGCAACGTACAGGCCGGCATGGTCGGGATCAACGTGCCGATTCCGGTGCCAATGGCGTTTCACTCGTTCGGAGGCTGGAAGCGATCAATGTTCGGCGATCACCACGCATACGGCGAGGAAGGCGTTCGCTTTTACACGCGCTACAAGTCGGTGATGCAGCGCTGGCCAGATGCGGCCGCGAGCAAAGGGCCAGAGTTCGCGATTCCGGTGAACAAGTAGGTTGCGCGACCGGTGCTCGATAATTTCTCGCAGTGTCGCGGCGCTTGCGCTGCCGGCGTTTCGACGTCATCCACGCGCCGGTTCAAACCTCGCGCAACGAGCGCCGGTATTGAATCGCTTCTGCCACATGCGTCGTGGCCAGTTCGTTCACTCCCGCCAGATCGGCAATCGTGCGTGACACCTTGAGCACGCGGTGATACGCCCGCATTGACCATCCCAGTCGCACCGCGGCCGCGTGCAGCAGCTGCTTGACCGCTCCTTCGACCGGGCAGACCTGTTCGATCTCGGCGGGTTGCAGATGGTCGTTCAGTTTGCCCTGCCGCGCGAGCGAGCTGTTGTAAGCCTTGCGTACACGCTCGGCAACATAGCGCGTCGGCTCGCCGTCGCCCATCGTCGTCAATTCCTCCTCGGAAAACGATGAAACTTCCACCCGCATGTCGATGCGATCCAGCAGCGGGCCCGAGATGCGGTCCTGATAGCGGGCGACCAGATCCGGCGTGCAGCGGCACTCGATCGTCTTGTGGCCGAAATAACCGCAGGGGCACGGATTCATCGCGGCGATCAACTGAAACTTGGCAGGATATTCAACCTGCCGCGCCGCACGCGATACTGTTATGCGCCCCGATTCCAGCGGCTGGCGCAATGCTTCAAGCACGCGCCGTTCGAACTCGGGCAGCTCGTCCAGAAACAGCACGCCGTGATGCGCCAGCGAGATCTCACCGGGCATTGGCGGGTTGCCGCCGCCGACCAGCGCCACCGCGCTCGCGGTGTGGTGCGGCGACCGAAAAATTCGCGTGGCCCAGCGCTGCGTCGCAAACTGGCCTGCGAGTGACAGCACAGCCGCCGACTCGAGCGCTTCATCGGTCGTCATCGGCGGCAAAATGCCGGCGAAGCGCTGGGCCAGCATCGTCTTGCCGGTGCCCGGCGGGCCGACCAGCAGCGCGCTGTGACCGCCGGCCGCGGCGATTTCGAGGGCGCGCCGTGCGGCCAGCTGCCCCTTGACATCGAACATGTCCGGATAGGTGGGCGGTGTCAGGCGCACCATCGCCTGATGCACCTCGATGGATCGAGCGCCATTTTCGCCGGCGTCCGCTCGCAAATGCTCGACCACCTGCAGCAGTGTTTTGGCGGGGTAAATGGGGACGTGGCCCACGAGCGCCGCTTCATCGGCGCTTTCGCGCGGGACGACAAAGCCGCGCGGGCTGGCCTTTTCAGCACCATTCGCGGAATTGGCAGCCGATGTGACGGCATAGGCCATGGCGAGCGTGCCGCGCACGGGCCGCAATTCGCCGGACAACGACAGCTCGCCTGCAAACTCGTAACCATCGAGCGCCCGCGCCGGCAACTGCCCGGTAGCGGCCAGAATGCCGAGTGCAATCGGCAGATCGAAACGGCCGGATTCCTTCGGCAGATCGGCCGGCGCCAGATTCACCGTAATGCGTCGCATCGGAAAGTCGAAACGGCTGTTCTGCAGAGCTGCGCGTACGCGTTCGCGCGCCTCGCGCACCTCGGTATCGGGCAGCCCGACCAGCGTGAAGGCCGGCAGCCCGTTGGCCAGATGCACTTCGACCGTGACCTCGGGCGCGGACATGCCGGAAAGCCCACGGCTGCGGACCACAGCCAAAGTCATCGAACGGCGCTCATCGGAATGCTTTCATCCTACCCTCGCGGTCTAAACCGATTACGCGATGTCTCACTGCACCGAATCGGGTTAACTCGATCGGACGAACGAACAATGACCCGTTTGGCCTGATATTCGAAGGGGATGGCCTGCGGCAACGTGGCACGATACAGTCTCGTTCCACGATCGATCCGCCCAGTAAAGCGCAATCAGTGTCCACGTTTCTTTTCGCGTCAATTGTGTTCGGCACGGTGACCGGCCTGTACGTGTGGGTGCAGCGTCGAGCGCAAGCGATTCGCAAGCAAGCCTCACAGCGCGAACAAAGTGCAATGGCGCTGATGCTGGCAGGTGGCGGAGCGGTTGATGCCGACCACGACGAGTCGACGTCCGAAGAGCCGATCGCCAAGCCGAAGATCATGGGCCGGCTGCTGGAGGATGATCCGGCTGAAAAGGCCGCTGCCGCTGCGCGCCATGCAGCCGCCGCGAAAGCCGCGGCGCGCGACAAGGTAAAGCACGAACTGCCGCCGATCGAGTACGGAGACACCAGGCCGAATGGCAAGGGCAGGCACGCACACAACGGGTCGCGTGCGCCGACGCCGGCGGAAGAAGCGGCCGCCGATCTTGATCCGATCGAAGAGCTGATTTCGCAGATCATGGTGCACGAACCGGAGCGCCGTAGCCAACCCCGGCCGTCTCCTCTCGCTGTTTCGGCACCGCGCCCGCTGCGCACCGCCGAGCTGCCGCCAGCGCCCGCGCGCAAGCCGATGGCGCCCAGTGTGCCGCTGCGCGAACTGGTGCTCGCCTGGTACGAGTCGCGCGGTTATCGCGGGTCGCCGGCTTCGCCTGCGGTATGGCCGATCGAGATGGT
Source organism: Burkholderiaceae bacterium (assembly GCA_041751715.1). Classification (GTDB taxonomy): domain Bacteria; phylum Pseudomonadota; class Gammaproteobacteria; order Burkholderiales; family Burkholderiaceae_F; genus JACCZX01. Next base: position 184 of record JBGSWY010000337.1, on the reverse strand, counting down.
GCTGCGGCATCGTGAAGATGCGGCGCGCGCGTACGCGTTCGTGGTGCAGAACGATCATGTGTCGGTGGATCGCATCACCGCGCTGATCGAGCAGGCGCGCGAAATCGGAATGTCGCGCGTGGCGGTGATTGCCGAAGCCGGTTATGAACCCGGCGCCAAGGAAATCGCGAAGCGCCGGCATGTG
>JBGSWY010000336.1:0-2740 GCA_041751715.1 Burkholderiaceae bacterium | reverse complement strand
GATCACGTACTTCGCGACCTTGTGAAATCCAGGCGTGATGTTTTCCCACAGCGTGCCCCATTCGGTCGCATCGATCGCACCGCGCTCGAGCATCGGGTACACGTCGCCACCGGCAGTGGTTACCGGCGCCGCGCCGAGGTCCTTTGCCATATCGAGCCACGCCCCCGCAGTGCGCAGCTTCAGCCCCTTCAGATCGGCCAGGGTCTTGACTGCCTTGCGCGAATGCAGAAATGCTTCTGCCGTACGAATGAACAGCGGGAACGAGATGATCCCCTCTTTTTCCTCACGGTACTGGCGCTGCATCTTGTCGCCGTCAGCGCCGTACAACCAGTGCAGCATCCGCTCGCTGTCCATCGATCCGGCGTAACCACCGAACACGACTGTCGTTGGATCCTTGCCCCAGTCGTAGCCCATCCATGTGTGGCCGCATTCGGCAACGCCGTTTTTCACCGTCTCCGGAACCTTCAGTGCATTGCCAAGCGCTCCGCCCGGGAACGTCTGTATCTTGAAGCGCCCGCCGGAAAGCTGGTCCATGCGCTCGGCGAACGCCTTGGCGCCGATGTCCATCAGCGGGCCGCTGGCCCAGCCGGTCGCCATTTTCCAGCTGTACGTGGGCCCCGACTGTTGTGCGATCGCGGCGGTTGGAAGTACCAGAGCGGCGCTCGCGCTGGCCTTCAGGAAATCGCGCTTCTTCATGCTGCCTCCTTGTGGTTGTAATGCTGGTGCAGGTCAAGCGAAGCCCAACCTGTTATCGCGCGGTGGGTCATGCGGGACCGACCGTAGCGCGGGTGAATTCCTCTATCAAATCAAGCAAACGGTCGCTCGCATTTGCGGCGCGCTCTTCATCCCTGTCTGCAATCGCACGCGCAATGTCTGCGTGCAGCTTTGCCGTCGCCGGCATGTCTGCCGCCTGCTTGTAGTGGTGGTACCAGAAGCGCCGCGACAAGCCGTGCATCAGGCTCATCGCGCCCGCCGCGAATTCGTTATGCGCTGCGCTCGAGCACAGCAGGTTGAACTCGCGATCGGTGCGCATGAAGGCGACGTCGTCGTTAATGCGTGCCGATTTCTCGAAATCGCGCGCGAGCTCGCGAAAGCGGGCGCGCTGTTCTTCGGTCGCGCGCCGAGCGGCAGTGCGAGCGATCAGCCGTTCGAGCTCGCGCCGCACTTCGTGCAAGCGGAGTTGCCGGCCGACATTGATCTCTGACACCATGACGCCGCGGCGTGGAAGAATTACTACCAGCCGCTCGCGCGCGAGTCGCTGCAGAGCTTCGCGGATCGGCGTACGTCCGATGCCGAGATGTCCGGACAACTCGGCCTCTGAGACAGCCGTACCCGGCGCGAGCTTCAACGTCACGATCATCTCTTCGAGCTCGGCATAAGCTCGATCCGTCAGGCTTTGTGTCGACGCGACGGGGGTGACTTCGAGGGCGCTCGCACGCTTCATTGGTGCTTGCGCTTCTCGACCAGCGAAACGAACCTCTCGTATTCCTTTTCATCGACGCCGTAGCTGTGATTGTCGTCGGGAAATGTGCCTGCCCTCACCTCTGCAATGTATTGCGAAATGCCCTTGACCGCGACTTCGGTCAGGTTCGAAAAGCGCTTGGTGAACTTCGGTTTGAAATCGGTGAACACGCCGAGCAGGTCATAGCAGAGCAGGATCTGCCCATCGGTGCCGACGCCGGCGCCGATGCCGATCGTCGGAATCTCGAGCTGCTTCGAAATGACGGCAGCGATCTTCGCCGGCACCGCCTCGAACTCGAGCATGAAGCAGCCTGCATCCTGAATTGCGAACGCGTCTTCCAGAATCTTCATCGCAGTATCGGCCGTCTTGCCCTGGATCTTGAAACCGCCGAACATCGCAACCGTATGCGGCGTCATGCCGATGTGCGAGGCGGTCGGAATGCCGGCGTCGACCAGCGCCTTCAATATCGCGGCTTGTGACTTACCGCCCTGCGGCTTGACCGCATCGCATGCGCCCTCCTGCATGAAGCGGGTTGCATTCGCCAACGCGCGATCGATCGTGTTGTAGCTCTGATAGGGCATGCAACCGAGGACGAACGTGTTCGGCGCGCCGCGGCGCACGGCCTGCGCATGCAGCGCCATCATGTCCATCGTCGCCGGGATCGTGCTCGAATGCCCGTGCGCAATCATCGCCAGGCTGTCGCCGAGCACCGCGACATCGACACCCGCCATCTCGGCCCACTTGGCCGACGTGTAATCGGGCACGGACATGTAGACCATCTTCTCGCCGGAGGTCTTCGAATCGCGGATTTCCTGCAAGGTGCGCTTCTTGCGCGCAGGCGCTGAAGTTGCAGGCGGTGCAGAGTCAGCCACGGTCCTCCCGATTGACACCGTTAGTGATCGACAACTAATATATCAGCCATTGATCGGGAAGCAAAGAGGTGCTTGAAGATGACCGCACGCATGATGACCGAACGCCAGCGCAAGTTTCGCGAGCAATATCGCGCCGCGATCAGCCGCTATTACAGCGGGCTCGTACACATCGGCGCGATGTACTCGGCGGGCATCGCCGGCATCTGGTACTGCGTCAGCCAGCTGCAGGGCGCCACGTGGGAATGGCTGCTGATCGTGCCGGTGCTGATCGCCGGCAATTTTGTCGAATGGGGCATGCACAAGTACGTCATGCATCGCCTGGTCGATGTGTTCGCGCTACGCGCGATCTACGACCGCCATACGCGGCAGCATCACCAGTATTTCACCGATAACGATGCCACGATCG
>JBGSWY010000335.1:0-3975 GCA_041751715.1 Burkholderiaceae bacterium | reverse complement strand
GACCGGCACGCTGCTCGGACTGGCAGGATCGCTCGTTTCAGGCTTTGCTGCGCATACCTCGGAAGGCGCATTACTTCTCCTCGGCGTCGGCGTCTCGGCACTGCTGGCACAACTGGCGATGACACGCGCCTACGGCAGCGTGCACACGTTGCTGGTCGCAAATTTGCAATACTCGGCGATCGTGTTCGCCTCGATCCTGGGCGTAGCGCTGTTCGGCGACCGCATTCCGCTGATCGGCTGGATCGGCATCGCCGTCATCATCGCCAGCGGCGTCGCAGCCAGCACGTTTACGGCGAGGCGGCGTGTCGCAGGGCCGGCCGAAGTCACCGATGTAGAACCTGCCGCGGAGAAATGAGCGATGAGCGAGAGCGACGCATTCAGCATGCTGGTCAGCGCAGAAGAACTGAATGAGCACCTGCACGATCCGCGCTGGTGCGTGGTTGACGTGCGGCACGACCTGTTCGACGTCGAAGCGGGACCACGCGCGTACCACGCCGGCCACATTCCCGGCGCGGTATTCGCCAGCATCGATGCCGATCTGTCCGGTGAGAAGACCGGCAGCAACGGCAGGCACCCGCTGCCCCCGCGCGATGATCTGATCGAGGCGTTCCGCGCTTGGGGCATCGGCAACGACACGCGGATCGTTGCCTACGATGCACAGGGCGGGCAGTTCGCGTCACGCCTGTGGTGGCTGGCGCGCTGGCTGGGCCACCGGCGCGTGGCGCTCCTCGATGGCGGCTGGCAGAGATGGCTTGCCGCAACGAATCTGACGAGCACCAAAGCGCCGGACAAGCCGCGCGGTGATTTCGTTGGCGAAGCATCGCTGATGCCGCTCGCTGTCGTCGATGACGTTCTGCAGGCGCTCGGCAGCGACCAGCGCGTCCTGCTCGATGCGCGCACCCCCGAACGTTATCGCGGCGAGCAGGAGCCCATCGATCCGGTGGCAGGCCATATTCCGGGCGCGCGCAATCGGCCGTGGCAGCAGAATCTGAATCCCGATCAGAGGTTCAAGTCGGCACGCGAGTTGCGATCGGAATTCGAACCGCTGCTTGGCCCCCGCACCCCCACGCAGGTCACGCATCAATGCGGCTCGGGCGTGACTGCCTGTCACAACATCTTTGCGATGGAACTGGCCGGACTGCCGGGCTCCGCGCTGTACGGCGGCTCATGGAGCGAGTGGATCGCCGATCGATCGCGACCAACGGTCACAGGCGCCGGCTAATGAGCGTGCAGGAAGCTGGTCGCAGCACCCGCTATCAGCACACCCAGCAGCACCAGCCCAACCTGCGGCAGTGATTTGGCCAGCGACGAACGACGCATCATTTCCGGAAGAAGATCCGACAGCGCGACGTACATCAGGCTCGATGCAGCCAGGGCCAGTGCGTATGGAAGCAATCCTCGTATCTGGTCGAGCACGAAGTAACCGACCACGCCGGCCACCACCGCCGCCAGGCCCGAAATCAGGTTGAAGGCGAACGCGCGCCGCCGCGTGAAGCCGGCGTTCAGCAGAATCATGAACTCGCCGATCTCGTGCGGTACTTCGTGCGCCATCACGGCCAGCGTGGCAATGACGCCAAGCTTGGGGTCGACCAGGAACGCGCCGGCGATCGTGATGCCATCGGCCACGCTGTGCAGCGCATCGCCGATCAGGATCGCCACGCCGCCGCGCCCGGCCTCGCGCGCATCGTGTCCCGATTCGTGATGGTGCTCGTCGCCTTCGTGATGATGCGTGTGATGGAACAGCGACAGCTTCTCCAGCATGAACAAGCCGAGAATGCCGCCCATGATGACCCAGCCGAGCGTGAAAGGATCGGCCTCGCTGTTGAACGCCTCTGGCAGCAGGTGCGTGATGGCAGTCGCCAGTAGCAGTCCGGCCGAGACGGGCACCAGCTTGTCGATCAGCGTGCTGAGGTAACGAAAGCTCAGCAATGCAGCCAACCCCACCGAAACTATGGTTGAGAGCAGGTTGGCAAGAATGATGTAGCCGAGCATGGTCATCGATCAAGGAATCAAGCGCGGGCAAAACAAACGGGGCGCACACTCGTGCGCCCCGTATTACCTGCTCAGCGTATCAGCGCTGTCAAGCCCCTGCACTTACGAGAGATGCTGCTTGAACCACGCGGTCAGCCGCTTCCATCCGTCATCGGCCGCTTCCTTGCGATAGCTCGGGCGGTAATCGGCGTGGAATGCATGTGGCATGTTCGGAAAGATCACCATTTCCGACCGCGTGTTGCCGGCGGATTTCAATGCGGCACCGAATTTTTCAACGGTGTCGTTCGGAATGCCGCCATCGGCGCCGCCGTACAGGCCGAGCACCGGGGCCTTGATCTGGCCGGCGACGTCGAGCGGCGTCTTGTCGCCGGCGTGATAAGCGCGCGCGGTCGGGCCATACCAGGCGACACCCGCTGCCAGATTCGGATTGTGCGCGGCGTACATGTGAACAATGCGGCCACCCCAGCAGAACCCGGTGATGCCGAGCTTACCGCCGCCGCCATTCTTCGCGGCCCATGCCGCGGTGGCATCGAGATCCGCCATCACCTGCGCATCGGGCACCTTGCTGACGATCTCCTTCATCAGCGCACCAGTGTCGGTGTACTTGCCCGCATCGCCCTGGCGTGCGTACAACTCCGGGGCGATCGCCAGGTAGCCCTGCTTGGCCAGGCGGCGTGCCACGTCCTTGATGTGCTCGTGCACGCCGAAAATCTCCTGCACCACGATCACGGTCGCCAGGCCGGTCTTGCCGGCAGGCATCGCGCGATAGGCCGGCATCGAGCCGTCCTTGGTCGGAATCTTCACCTCACCCGCGGTGAGGCCTTGTGTGTCGGTGGTGATCATGGTCTGGGCCGCTACCGGCAAGACCGCCGCTGCGAAGCCGGCGCCAAGCGATGTTTGCACAAAACCACGACGGGTGACGGTAAGCGGCGGCTGCAAGCTGGTGAGCTCTTCAGCCGCCTCGCGCAATGTTGACTCCATGAAGGTGTTCCTGTTGTCTACGAGAGAAAGTGCAGTATATCGGCGCACGCATGCACGGCACGCGTCCCTAAAATGCAGAGCGTTGAGCGGCTGCTCAAGATGTGCTGCGGAATGAATCCCGGACCGGCGCCACTGTTCGAGTTCCACTTATGAAGCAAGCGAGTGATCGCGAAGTTGTTCTGGCTCCGGCCGCCGCAAGCGACGCAGCTGCACTAAGCGCAATCGCGCGCACGGCCAAGACACATTGGGGCTACCCGGACGCCTGGATGCGAAAGTGGTCCGATCAATTCGGGATCACCCAGGAGTTCTTGACCCAGCATTGGGTCTGCGTTGCGGAAGTTGATCAGCAGGCAGTCGGCTTCGTCGCGGTCGATGAGACGTTTTCGCCCCCGGAAATCGTGCACCTTTGGATACTTCCGGAACATCAGCGCTCGGGTGTCGGCCGACGATTGGTGCAGGCGGCGATCGACGTGGTTCATCTGCGAGGAAAAACAACGCTCGCCGTCGAATCAGATCCGAATGCCGAAGGCTTCTATTTAGCGTGCGGCGCAACTCGTGTCGGAACTGTGCCCGCGCCGATGGACGGTGCGCCGAGTCGAGTCTTGCCGAGATTGCAGTTCGATCTGCATGTCAAGGCGCGGCACGAACTCTGCAGCGGCGCGCGTTCGTCGAAGAAGTTCTAGTGCGCCTCGTCCCAGTTGCTGCCGACACCGATTTCTGTCAGCAACGGCACGCGCAACTCGGCAACGTGCGACATCAGTTCGGGCACTCGCTGCGTAACCGTCGCAATCTCACGGTCCGGCACTTCAAACACCAGCTCGTCGTGCACCTGCATCACCAGGCGCGTGCCTAGTTGCTCAGTGCTGATCCACTTCGACACCGCAATCATCGCGAGCTTGATCAGATCGGCCGCGGTGCCCTGCATCGGCGCGTTGATCGCCGCGCGCTCGGCGCCGGCGCGGCGCGGGCCGTTCGGTGAATTGATTTCAGGCAACCACAGGC
>JBGSWY010000334.1:0-2834 GCA_041751715.1 Burkholderiaceae bacterium | reverse complement strand
GAGATGGTGATGCCGGGCGACAACATCCAGATGGAAGTGGCGCTGATCGCGCCGATCGCGATGGAACAAGGCCTGCGCTTCGCCGTGCGCGAAGGGGGCAAAACCGTCGGCGCCGGGGTGGTCGCAAAAATCGTTGAGTAGCGGTGTTCACAAGTAGGGGCATAGCTCAACTGGCAGAGCGTCGGTCTCCAAAACCGAAGGTTGGGGGTTCGATTCCCTCTGCCCCTGCCACCGTTCGAAAAGAGTGCGCGCGTAACTGAAATGGCAACGCAGAACATTGAAACCGTCACGAACAAGGCCGATCTGGTTCTTGTGACGCTGGCCGTGCTGGCAGCGGCCGCTGGCGTGCTGGGCTTCACGTTTTTGACCAATCAGCCGACACTGGCGCGCGTCGGCGTGCTGATCGGCGGGCTCGCGGTCGCAATCGTGATTGCGTGGTTTTCGCAAGCGGGCAAGCGCTTTCTAGCTTATGCGCGTGAGTCGTACGAGGAAACGAAGCGCGTTGTGTGGCCGAGCCGCAAGGAAACGGTCAATACCACCGGCATCGTGTTCGGCTTTGTCGTGCTGATGGCGATCTTTCTTTTTCTGGTCGACAAGAGCCTTCAGTGGGTGTTGTACGACTTGCTGCTTGCCTGGCGCTAAGGGATTGGCAAACAAAAATGGCAACTGAAACAGCATCGGAAACCCTGGCGCCGTCCGCGGCCACATTAAGCGGCAAACGCTGGTACGTCGTGCACGCGTATTCGGGAATGGAAAAAGGCGTTGCTCGCGCTCTGCAGGAGCGCATCAATCGGGCTGACCTGCAGTCGCAATTCGGGCAGATCCTGGTGCCGGTCGAGGAGGTCGTTGAAGTCAAGGGCGGCAAGAAGTCGATCACCGAGCGCCGCATGTATTCCGGCTATGTGCTCGTCGAAATGGAAATGACCGACGAGGCGTGGCATCTGGTGAAGAGCACGCCGAAGGTCACCGGTTTTCTGGGCGGTAGCGCCAACCGCCCGTCGCCGCTGCGCCCGAAGGAAGTTGATGAAATCCTGCTGCGAATGCAGGAAGGCGCTGAAAAGCCGCGGCCGAAGACGTTGTTTGAAGTCGGCGAGATGGTGCGCGTGAAAGACGGACCGTTTACCGACTTCAATGGCAACGTCGAGGAAGTGAACTACGAAAAGAGCCGGCTGCGCGTGTCGGTCACGATCTTTGGTCGCTCGACGCCGGTGGAACTCGATTTTGGTCAGGTTGAAAAGGTCTGAGTGGGCGGAAGCAGACTCAGACCGTTCGGCGAGGCTGACCTGCGAAGCAGGTTAAGCAGACGGCGTGGGCGGCCGGAGCCAACAAGTTTAGTAACAGGGGAGCCGCTGATTCAAGTCGGCGGCGCTTGCACCCACAGGAGCTGACATGGCAAAGAAGATCATTGGATTCATCAAGTTGCAGGTACCGGCAGGCAAAGCGAATCCGTCGCCGCCGATCGGCCCCGCGCTCGGCCAGCGCGGCTTGAACATTATGGAGTTCTGCAAGGCCTTCAATGCGCAAACGCAGGGCGTTGAGCCGGGGTTACCGATTCCGGTCGTGATCACTGCGTTTGCGGACAAGAGTTTCACGTTCGTGATGAAGACGCCGCCGGCGACGGTGTTGATCAAGAAAGCGGCCAAGATTGAGCGCGGTTCGCCGAAGCCGCATCTCGACAAGGTCGGCAAGATCACACGCGCGCAGGCCGAGGAGATTGCCAAGGCCAAGATGCCCGATCTGACTGCCGCCGACCTGGACGCTGCCGTGCGCACGATCGCCGGCAGCGCTCGCTCGATGGGCATCACGGTGGAGGGTTTGTAATGGCAAACGTATCGAAACGCACGCAAGCCATCCGGAGCAAGGTGGATACGCAAAAAGCGTATCCGGTGGGGGACGCGCTGTCGTTGGTGAAGCAGTCTGCGACCGCGAAGTTCGACGAGTCGGTAGACGTATCAGTCGCGCTGGGCATCGATGCCAAGAAATCGGATCAAACGGTACGCGGCTCGGTCGTATTGCCCGCTGGCAGCGGCAAGAACAAGCGCGTCGCAGTGTTCGCGCAGGGCGCGAAAGCCGAAGAGGCAAAAACGGCTGGTGCGGACATCGTCGGCATGGACGATCTGGCCGCCAGGATCAAGGAAGGCTTCATGGACTTCGACGTCGTTATCGCTTCGCCCGATGCGATGCGCGTGGTGGGCGGCCTGGGCCAGATCCTTGGTCCGCGAGGGTTGATGCCGAATCCGAAGGTCGGCACGGTTACTCCCGATGTCGCGCAGGCCGTGAAGAATGCGAAGGCAGGCCAGGTGCAGTTTCGTGCCGACAAGGCCGGCATCGTGCATGCGTCGATCGGCCGCGCCTCGTTCGAGGTCGATCGTTTGCAGACCAACTTGTCGGCGCTGATCGAAGCATTGAACAAATCGAAGCCCGCCTCATCGAAGGGCATTTTTCTGCGCAAGGTATCGGTGTCATCGACGATGGGAATCGGAGTTCGCGTCGACGCCGCAACATTGAACGGATAGGTAACGGATAAGCAATAAGAGCTTTGGGCTGCGCGCCGCGTCGGACTTTCGACACTGCGCGCTGCTGTCAGAGACCGCTGGAAGAAGCGAGTTTTCCAAGACGCGCCTTCTTTAAGTTTGGAAAAGGTTTTCCATTCCAGCGCAGACGGTGAACCCGAAGAAGGCATCGAAGTGCGCTTTTGAAGTGTGTTCAGACGTGCATCAGTGCTTCGCTTCGGTCGCCGGTTTTTAACCGGTGCTTGAGCATTTGCGAAGCACTTTTGATGGAGCCAGTGCATGGGTCTTAATCGGCAGGAGAAAGCAGCTGTGGTCGAGGAA
>JBGSWY010000333.1:0-2270 GCA_041751715.1 Burkholderiaceae bacterium | reverse complement strand
ACCTCGCGTCCCCCGTGCACATGAGGCGCAAGCTGCGCCTGCACGTCGACCACCAGAAGAAACGACTGCTCGGAGTGCAGGCGCATCCTCAGTTTGTGGTTCCCGTCTTGCGTAGCGGCAGCACCGGCCGGGCGGAAGGCGCTGGCAGCGGCACCACGACCGGTGCCGACGGCACCTGGCACCCTTCGACACAACAGCGGCCCGGCTGCCGGTTGCGCGTGATCTTGCGCACCTCGTCGATGCGGTTATCTTCAATGAGCACGCCGCGCTCCAGCAGGCGCTCGACCAGGTCCACCTTGTTGCCGAGCGGATAGTTGCGCCAGATCTCCATCTTCATCGCGTCCGGCGAGCCGCCGCCATGCAGCGAAATGACCGAGTACCAGCCGGCCTGGTACGACGCCGTCAGATCTTCGACGAAGCGCGCAACCTCGATCCGCTTCTCGTACGGAATGTCGGAGCGCGCGGTCAGCAGCTCGGAAAGCCGGCCGGCGGTCGCCGGGTTGTGGTCCTCTTCCGGCCCGGGCAGCGTGACGATCAATCCGCCCGATACGTGATGCGCCAGCCGATGCATGTCGTAGATCTGGGTAGCCATCAGCAGCTTGCCGATGTTGCCGAACACCGCATCCGGCATGACGACACCCGAAGGATCGTCGGTGCAATAGACCGACGCCGCAACTCCGCACGCATAAAAACCTTCGACGATCTTGATCAGATCGACCATCGCGTCGCGCAGGCCGTGTGCGTGGTCGAGATCGGCGCCGTTGGCCTCCGTCATCAGAGCGCCGGAGCCGATCAGCAAGTCGCCGAACCCGGCGCGCGCCGCGATGCAGGTCTGGCGGTGATGGGTGGCGTAGCTGTAGGTCAGAAAACCGGAGTGCTCCCACTCGCCGGCCAGAAACACGTGCTCCCATGGCACGAATACGCGCTCGAAGATCGCGACACCCGTCGATTGCCCGTAACGCCGGCTGAACAGCGCCGCTTTTTCACCGGGCCGGCCGGCCGGACGCGCGACGATGGTCAAGCCATCGGCGTCGATCGGCACCGCGCAACAAACGGCAAAGTCGGCATCGTCCTGTGTCATGTTGCGGCAGGGCATGACCAGCAGCTCGTGCACGTACGGGGCGGCAGTGACGATCGCCTTGACGCCGGAGATAACGATGCCGTCGGATCGCCGCTCGACGATATGCACGTAAGTATCGAGGTTCGGCTGTTGATGCGGGCGCAGTGCGCGATCGCCCTTGCCGTCGGTCATCGCGATGCCGAGACTCAGGTCTCTCGAGTGAACCCGCTCGACATAGGCATCGAGCCGTGCCGAATACTCGGTGCCCTTGTCGCCATCGATACGATGCGTCGCCTGGCGCAACGCTGCCAATCCATCGCCGCCCAGATAGCGCTGCGCGCATCCGGTTTCCTGGCATAACAAACGCACCGCCTCGAGCTTGTTCAGCAGATCCTGGCTCGACACCGGAATCGCGTTCATGCGGTTGATCTCGTGCGAGCCGGCGCGCGTACGCATGACCGGCGCGAGCTGTTCGCGCAATGCGTAGTCGTAGGTCAAGCCGATCGCGTTGACCCCGGGCGCGAGCGATGGCTCGTCGGCCACCGACTCGACCGCATGTCCATCGACATAGACGCGCGGCCGCGAGCGGCGCAGCGACTCCCGATAATCCTGCGAAGACATCAGCATGGTCGTTTCTCCAACCGAATAGACTGCCTCGTGATTATGCCGAACTCGAGTTCGTCTTCGCGGCTGGCGCTGGTCGACGCAATGCGCGGCTTCGCGGTCGCGCAGATGATCGTCTTTCACTTCATCTACGACCTCAGTCATTTCGGCTGGCTCGATCTCGTAATGACGCGCGATCAGCCGTGGGTGGGATGGCGCACCGCGATCGTCACGCAGTTTCTGCTGCTGGTCGGTGTCGGCCTGGTGTTGCGCACGTCGTTCAAACCGCGAGCGGCGGATTTCTGGAAGCGCTGGGCGCAGATTGCGGCGGCTGCATTGCTGGTATCGGTCGGCAGCTGGCTGGTGTTCGGTCCGCGCGTCATTTACTTCGGAATACTTCACTTCGTCGCGGCGGCGCTGTTGATCGCGCAGCCGTTGCTGCGGCTGGGCGCATGGAATATTGCGCTCGGTGCACTGTGCGTGCTGATCGGGCTCGGTTACGCCAGCGAATTTTTCGACACACCACCGGCGACGATCATCGGCTTCATGACCTTCAAGCCGCGTACCGAAGACTATGTTCCGCTGTTTCCATGGATCGGGGTTGTAC
>JBGSWY010000332.1:0-4549 GCA_041751715.1 Burkholderiaceae bacterium | reverse complement strand
CGGCCAGCAGGCGGTGGCCAACTGCCACCACCAGCGACTGCGCGAGCACGATCGGCTCGACCAGCGAGCGAAACGCCGCACCGCCATCATCGCCGATCGTGAACGCCAACGTGGCAGCGCGGGTCAGCGGCGACACCTTGCTGTCGGTGATCGCGATGACCGCCACGCCACGCTGCCGGCAACTGTCGGCGATCTCGACCACTTCGCTGGTGTAGTTGCGAAAGCTGATGGCGACCAGGACTTGCTTGTCATCGATACGCGACGCGAATTCGCGATTCATGCCGCCAATGTTGTCGAGCAGCTGCGTACGCACTTCGAGCTGATTCAGCGCGTACGCCAGATAGGCGGCGACCGGAAACGAGCGCCGGGCGGCAAGCAGATTGATCTGCGTGGCGGTCGCCATCAGCTCGACTGCCTGCGCGAGCGCACGGTCGTCGATCGTGTGCTCGAAGCGTTGCAGTTCATGAATCGCCTGGCCGACCTGTGCACCGAACACTTCACCGGGCGACGGCGCTTTCGGGGCGCGGGACTGCAGCCGCTCGATCCGCTCGCGATAAGTAAGCGTGCGAGCACGCAGCTGGGTGCGGAACAACTGCCGCAATTCGGCAAAGCCATCGCACCCGACCGCCGTGGCAAAGCGCACCAGGGCCGACGGCTGCACGCCGATCTGCCCGGCCAGCTGCGCCGCGGTGCCGAGCGCAAAGTCTTCCGGAGCATCGAGCGCAAAGCGCGCAATTTGTTGCAACTGCCGCGGCAGCGCCGGAAACTGCGCCGTGATTCGTTCCGCAAGCTCTTCATAGCCGGGCGGTCGCTTGCGGGAGGCAATTGCACGCCGCTTCGGTTCGTCACGTGGCATGGACTGGATGCATGGATTCAATAACAGGCATTGCTTCGGAACAGATTAGAACGTAAATTACGTTTTGTCCAGAAACAGAATAAATATTCTATCCACCACCGTGGCAAGCGTTCTCAGCACACCACCAGAAGCAGCTGCGGGTTCGTTGGCGACGGCACCGGCGCGGCGGTTTGTGGTCGGCTATGGCGCAGTGCTGATGGTGTTCGCCACCAGCCCGCTATGGCTGAGCTCGGTCGGGCTTTATCAATATCTGGCGCTCGAAGTGCTGATCTGGAGTCTGTACGCGCTGGGCTACAACCTGCTGCTCGGCTACGGCGGCCTGCCTTCGTTCGGCCACGGTGCTTTCTTCGGTGTCGGTGCGTATGCGGCCGGTCTGGCACTGAAACAGGCTGATGTCGGTCTGCTTGCCGGAATGGCCGCTGCGATCGCCGCGGCGGCGCTGTTCGGCGCACTGGTGGCTGCATTCATATCGCATCGGCGCGGCATCTACTACGCGCTGATGACGATCGCTTTCGGACAGCTGGCGTGGTTCGTCTCGATCAAGTGGCACAGCGTCACCGGTGGCGAGGATGGGCTGCTCAACGTTCCGCGCCCGCCGCTCGATCTGGGATTCGTGCAACTGTCGATCACGTCGCACGCCGCGCTTTTTTATTTCGCGCTGGTCCTGTTCGCTTTGATCGCCTGGGCGCTGTGGTACCTGATCGACACACCTTTCGGGCGTGTGCTCGGCGCGGTCAAGCAGAACGAAATGCGCGCAGCGTATTGCGGGCACAACGTCTGGCTCGTCAAGTTCGCCGTGTTCGTGATGTCCTGCGCGATCGCCGGGCTCGCGGGCGGGCTGTTCGCGCTGGCGCAACAGTCGGCGTATCCGAACGTGATGAGCCTGCACAACTCGGGCTATGTGGTGATGATGGTGCTGATCGGCGGCGGGCTGGTGAGCTTCTGGGGCCCGGTGATCGGCGCCGTGTTCTTCATCGTCGCGCGCGACCTGCTCGGCGCCTACACGGAGACCTGGCTGCTTTGGTATGGGCTGCTGTTCATGGCGGTCGTGCTGTTCAAGCCTGAGGGCATCGCCGGCATGATTCAACAACTGCGCAATCAATGGCGTTCGCGCGCCGGTAGTGCCTGATGCCGCTGCTCGAAGCTTCACGCCTGCACAAGCGCTTCGGCCAGCAGATCGTGCTCGACGATGTTTCGTTTGCGGTGGAAACCGGCGAGCTGGTGGGAATCATCGGACCGAACGGCGCTGGCAAGACCACGTTCTTCAACGTGTTGACCGGGCGTTACCGGCCCGAGCGCGGGAAGGTGATCTTCGATGGGCGAGACATCACGGGTGCATCGCCCGCGACGATCGCGCGCGCCGGCATCTCTCGCTCGTTCCAGTTGATGAACCTGTTCGACAGCTACAGCGCGCTGGACAATGTGATCGTCGCGATGCGGCCGTTGATGCAGAAGGCGTTTCGGATGGTCGGGCAGGTCAGCCGTGATTCGGCGCTGCAGGCGCGTGCTGCGCAACTGCTGGCCGATGTCGGCCTCGCGGGCAAGGAGTACGCGCCGGCAAAAGGCCTCGCCTATGGCGACCGTCGATGCCTGGAGATCGCGGTCGCACTCGCTCCGGAGCCGCGGCTGCTGTTCCTGGACGAACCCACCGCGGGCATGGGTGCGCAGGGCGCGCGCCGCTTGACGAATCTGATCGAGCGCCTGCGGCAGATCACGACGATCGTCGTGATCGAACACGACATGCCATTTCTTTTTCGCATTGCCGATCGCGTTTCGGTCATCCAGTGGGGCCAGGTGATCGCGCAGGGCACGCCGGCCGAACTGCGCGCGGACCCGTGGGTGGCGCGCAGTAATCTGGGAGCGGTCGCCTGATGCTGCACGTGGATGGAATTCGAACGTTCTACGGCGAGACGCAGGCGTTGTTCGATGTTTCACTGCACGTCGGCGCCGGTGAAGTGGTCGCGCTGCTGGGCGCAACCGGCGCTGGCAAGACGACGACGCTGCGATCGATCCTCGGACTGACACCGGCTCGCAGCGGCACGATCCGCTTCGACGGCCGCGATGTGACGCACCAGAGCACGCACAAGATCGCCCGCTACGGCGTTGCCTGGGTTCCCGAGGAGCGGCGCGTGGTGCCGAGCCTGACCGTCAGGCGCAATCTGACGATCGCGGAGAAGCGCACGAAGTTCCGGCGCTGGACGATCGGCGAGTGCTGCGAGATTTTCAGCGCACTTGAGTATCTGCTCGAGCGCGAAAGCGAGAATCTTTCCGGCGGCGAGATGCAGATGGTGGCGATCTCGCGCGCGCTGCTCGGCAGCCCGGGTCTGGTGTTGATGGACGAGCCGAGTCAGGGTCTGGCGCCGAAGGTGGTGCAGGACGTCATGCGCACAGTGCGGCGGCTGAAGCAAGAGGGCGTCGGCGTGTTGCTGGTCGAGCAGCACGTCGGTGCCGCGCTCGAAGTGGCGGATCGCGTGGTCGTGCTCGATCACGGCATTGTGGCCCACCAAGGTCCCGCCGCCGAGTTGCGCAATGATCCGGCGCAACGCGCGCGCCTGCTCGGGGCCTGATAGAGAATACTAATGACAGACCTGCTTCGCGTTCAATCGTTGCGTAAGGAGTATCGCAGGAGCCGATGGGCGAGGGCGCCGAGCTTTGTCTTGCAGGCCGACCTGGCCTTTGCCGAGCCCGCGATCGTCGGAGTTCTTGGTCCGAACGGATCGGGCAAGACCACGCTGTTCGAGCTGATCACCGGCTCGAACGTGCCGACGGCGGGATGGGTGCAAGTCGGCGGCCAGGACATTCATCTGGTTCGCCGCGGCGAGCGTGGCCAGCTCGCGCGGCATTATCACCAGTCCTATCAGATTCGGCGCTTCCGTTCATGGAGGCCCGAGGCATTGCTGGCGCGGGCCGAGCGCGACGAGGCTCTGGTGCACCTGTTTGATGAGCCGCAACTGAACACGCAGGATGGCTACATCGGCTTCATGCTGCGCTTTTTCGAGAACCTGCGGCGCCGTGAGCGGTGGCTGTTCGTCTGCCTGCATCCGCAGGAGCCGTGGCAACTGGAGTTGCTGCGCGAGATTGCCGAGAGTTTTGTCTTCGTCGAGAGTGGCCAGGTAACCCGGTTTTCGACGTTCGACGATCTGATGGCGATTCCCGCGGCGCGCGACTATCTCGGCCACCTGATCGGAGCAAAATAGCGCCATGGGGAAAAACGAAACGGCGCTGGCCGACATCACGCACTGGATTGCGGGCAGGCGGGTCGCCGGCACCTCGGCTCGCACCGGCGAAGTATTCAATCCGGCGACCGGCGACGTCACCGGCTCGGTGCGTTTGGCGGACGCGGACACGGTCGATGCCGCAGTCAAGGCCGCGCGCGGTGCATTGCCGGCGTGGAGCGAAACCTCGGCGCCCAATCGAGCGCGTGTGATGTTTCGCTTCAAGGAACTGCTGGAGCGCAATCACGACGCCCTCGCGGCGCTGATCACACACGAACACGGCAAAGTGTTCAGCGACGCGAAGGGCGAGGTTCAGCGCGGCATCGAGGTCGTCGAATTCGCGTGTGGTGCGCCGCAACTGCTGAAGACGCAGTTCTCGGACAACATCGGCGGTGGGATCGACAACTATTCGTTGCGCCAGCCACTCGGTGTCGTCGCCGGCATCACTCCGTTCAACTTTCCGGCGATGGTGCCGATG
>JBGSWY010000331.1:0-4948 GCA_041751715.1 Burkholderiaceae bacterium | reverse complement strand
CTGCTGATGTTCGGCGTCGGGTTGCATTTTGCGCTCGGCGATCTGCTCGAGGTGCGCAAGGTCGCATTACCGGGCGCCATCGTGCAGATGGCGGCCGCGACCGCGCTCGGCATGCTGCTGGCGCACTGGTGGGGCTGGAGCCTCGGCGCCGGGCTCGTCTTCGGACTTGCGCTGTCGGTCGCCAGCACGGTCGTGTTGCTACGCGCGCTCGAAAGTCGTGGCGTGCTCGATTCGGTCAACGGGCGTATCGCGGTCGGCTGGCTGGTGGTCGAAGACCGGGCCGTGGTGTTGATCCTGGTGCTGCGGCCCCCGCTCGCCGGCTGGCTCGGCGGCGAAGGGGCAGACCGAACCGGCGGCGAGCTGTTTGCCGCGCTGGGCGGCACGCTGCTGCGGGTCGGCGGCTTCGTGCTGCTGATGCTGATCGTGGGCCGGCGCCTGTTTCCGTGGATTCTGTGGCAGGTCACGCGCATCGGCTCACGCGAGCTCTTCACGCTGTGCGTGATTGCTGCTGCAGTCACGATTGCGTTCGGCTCGGCGGAGCTGTTCGGCGTGTCGTTTGCGCTCGGCGCATTTTTCGCCGGCATGGTGTTGCGCGAGTCGGAGTTCAGCCAGCGCGCTGCCACCGAATCGCTGCCGCTGCGCGACGCTTTTGCGGTGCTGTTCTTCGTCTCGGTCGGCATGCTGTTCGACCCGGCCGTGCTATTCGACCGGCCGTTGCAGGTGCTGGGGGTGGTCGCGATCATCGTGGTCGGCAAGTCGCTTGCCGCGGGCGCGCTGGTGCTGTTGATGCGCTACCCGCTGAACACCGCGCTGACCGTTTCGGCCAGTCTGGCGCAGATCGGCGAGTTCTCGTTCATCCTGGCGGCACTCGGTGTTTCGCTGAAGCTGCTGCCGCCGGAGGGACAGAGCCTGATTCTGGCCGGCGCGCTGATTTCGATCGCGCTCAATCCGCTGGTCTTCGCTGCGATCGGGCCGCTGCAACGCTGGTTGCGAGCGCGTTCCGAATGGGCTCGCTCGCTCGATCGCGTCGACGATCCGCTGGCCGCGTTGCCGGAAGCCACCGACCCGAAATATCTGTCGCGGCAGGTGGTCGTGGTGGGCTACGGCAGAGTCGGCCGTCGCATCTGCGAAGCGCTGGCCGCGCGCCACATTCCGTACGTGGTCGCCGAGCAGAACCGCGAGCTGATCGAAGATCTGCGCGCCCGCGGTGTTCCTGCCGTGCTAGGCGACGCTGCGGACCCGGTCGTGCTGGTGCAGGCGCACATCGCCCGCGCCAGCATGCTGGTGATCGCCACCCCGGACACGATCGGTGTGCGCCAGATGGTCGTCAACGCACGCATGCTCAATCCGAAGGTCGAGGTGGTCGTGCGCAGCCACAACGAGGAGGAAGCGAGGCTGATCGAAAGGGAATGCGACTGCCGCGTGTTTATCGGGGAGAGCGAGCTGGCCAGTGCGATGACACAACATGTGCTGGAGCGATCGGGAGTTGCCGGAGTTTGATCGACGTATCGCTCGGGCGGGTCTAGCGCTCTGAGTCAGGCTACTGCTCGGGCGGCGTGTCCAGACTCTCCAGATCAGCGAGATCCTTGGTGCGCCCACTCGCCCGTTTGTTCGCTCGGAAATCGTCAAGGTGCAAAATTGGTAGCTCCACGCCGGCAACAGAAACCATTTGTCGCCGCGGGTAGCAATCCGCAAATTGCACACCGTCGATCGCGGTCAGCAAATCGATGCGAGCCGGTGGGTAACCGAGCTGCACCATGGCTCCAGGTTGCTGAAAGTCAGCCGCGGTTAGGCCTACGCTTCCAAATCCAAACTCGTTCAACGCTTTTAGTAACCGGGTTATGTTGCCCGGCGCCGGATTCACCCAGATATCAAGATCGCCTGTGTAGCGAGGATGACCATGAGCGGCCAATGCGTAGCCACCGACCACGAGATACTCAAGCTCGTTTGAGTTGAGTAACGCGACAAACTCTTTGAAGTCCTTGTTGAGCATCCGGGTTCGAGGCGTGGGCCTGCAGCCGCAATAGTTCTACCGCCGCGATTCTTTCCTCGGGTTGGCGGGACAACCAATAAGCCAGGTCATTCGGCGCTGTCGCCAGGGTTGCGCGGGAGACTGTCTTGTGCATTGTTGCTGGCTCTGAGAAGAATGAATGATACCGGCAGTCGCGGGGATATTAGGTCACCGCCAGCCGTCGCTTGCGCGTCGGCGGCGGAAAGTGCGCATCGACGTCGGCCAGATCGTCCGCGGTCAATTCGAACTGCACCGCCT
This sequence comes from Burkholderiaceae bacterium, assembly GCA_041751715.1. Taxonomy (GTDB): domain Bacteria; phylum Pseudomonadota; class Gammaproteobacteria; order Burkholderiales; family Burkholderiaceae_F; genus JACCZX01. The sequence continues at coordinate 2,679 of JBGSWY010000331.1, read as the reverse complement.
GATAGTTTTCTCTCAGGTGCGGCTCTTTCACCGCCTTTGGGATGGCGACGACATCGGGATTGCGCAAGACCCACGCCAATGCCGCGGTCGATGCGCTCACACCATGGCGGCGACCGATGGTCGCAAATGCGGCGTCGCGCGCCAGCGCGCCTTGACCGATCGGCGAATACGCCATCGTCACCACACTCCGTTCACGCTGCCATGGCAACAGATCGAACTCGGCGTTACGTTGGCTCGCGGAGTAGTAAATCTGGTTGGCAACACATGCCGGACCTGCGGCGAGCGACCACAATCGCTGCATGTCGGCGGTGTCGAAGTTGCTGACGCCCCAATGCCGGATGCGCCCGTCCCGGCGCAGTTGTTCAAACGCGCCAACGGTATCTTTCAGCGGCGTCGGGCCCGGCCAATGCAGTAGATAAAGATCGATCGTGTCGAGCCCCAGCCGCTGCAAACTGCCCTCGCAGGCGCGCAGCACGCCATCGCGGCTGGCGTTGCCCGGCAGCACTTTAGAGACAATCGTCAGTTCTTCGCGCCGGACCTGGCCCGCCTCTATCATTGCGCGCACTGCCATGCCCACCACCTCTTCGGCGCCGCCGTCGCCATACATCTCGGCGGTGTCGATCAGCCGGTAGCCGATCTCGATCGCTGTCTTGACCGCCGCGATCTCGGCCGAACGCGTGCGGGGCGACTCTCCCAGGCCCGCTGTGCCGAGACCCAGCGCGGGCACTTCCTGACCGGTCGGCAATCGAATGAAGCGCATCGGCAAGACGCAAGAATATGAGCAACGGCGAAAGCAGGGCAAATTTGTATCCCTGCCGCCGGTGAAGTGCGTTACTCCCGCTAGCGATCCACCGGGAACTTTTTTGCAGACAATCCAAAATCCCGGGCATCGACCTTGCTTACCCACGTGATCGCGCCTCTTCGGCGCGCGAATATTTCAATGACCAAGACTCACTGGCTTGCAGCCGTTGTTCTTTTCATTGGTGCTGCGACGGTACCGGCTGCGTACGCCTTCGGCTTTGCCGATGTCGATCGGCGCGCCCGCGAGCTGGCCGGCCGGCCCTACGTCAAGCCGTCGACCGTGTTGCCGAAGCCGCTGAAAGATCTGAGTTACGACCAGACGCGCGATATCCGCTTCGACCCGTCGCGCTCGCTGTGGCGCGAGCAAAAGCTGCCGTTCGAAGTTCAGTTTTTCCATCTGGGCGGCTACTTCGACCAGCCGGTTCGCGTTTACGAAGTCGTCGGCAAGGAAGTACGCGAGATTGTTTTCGACACGGCGGCATTCGACTACGGCAAGAACAAGCTGGATCGCTCGCAGTTTGCGAAAGCCGGCTTCGCCGGCTTTCGGATTCACTTTCCGCTCAATGTCACGCCGGGCAAGCCGGTCTACAAGGACGAGCTGGTGACGTTTCTCGGCGCGAGCTACTTCCGCGCGCTCGGACGAGGCCAGCGCTATGGCGCGTCGGCGCGTGGGCTGGCGGTCGATACCGCCGAGCGCAGCGGCGAGGAGTTTCCCCGTTTTGAACAATTCTGGATCGAGCGGCCCGCTGCCGGCGCCAGGGAGCTCGTCGTTCACGCGCTGCTCGATTCACGGCGCGCGACCGGCGCCTACCGTTTCGTGATCCGCCCCGGAACCGAAACGGCGACCGATGTGCAGGCACGGCTCTACCTGCGCGAGCCGGTCGCAAAGCTGGGAGTGGCGCCGTTGACCTCGATGTTCTACTTCGGCGAGAACCAGCCCGCGCCGAGCGAGGACTTTCGTCCCGAGGTGCACGATTCCGATGGACTTGCGATCCACGCCAGCAATGGTGAATGGATCTGGCGGCCGCTGGTCAATCCGCGCCGCCTGCTGGTCACTTCGTTCGCGCTCACCGATCCGCGCGGCTTCGGCCTGATGCAGCGCGACCGCAGCTTCGGCAGCTACGAGGACCTGGAAGCGCGCTACGAAGCGCGGCCCAGCGTATGGGTGGAGCCTGTCACAAAGTGGGGCGCCGGCCGCGTCGAGTTGGTGCAGATTCCCACACCCAACGAGGTCAACGACAACATCGTCGCCTACTGGGTACCGAGTACGGTTCCGCCGCCTGGCACGCCCCTTGATTTCTCCTATCGAACGCTCTGGTTGAAAGACACGGATCGGCGCCCGCCCAACGGCTGGGTGGTGCAGACCCGCCGCGGTCATGGCTACCTGAACTCTCCGAATGACGCCGTAAAGCTCACGATCGACTTCGACGGACCTGCATTGCGCAAGCTGCCCGCCGATGCAGAGCTGAAAGCCAACGTCGGCATCACGAACGGCCAGAGCAACAATCTCGTCGTTCATCGCAACGAGGTGACGGGTGGCTGGCGCATGGTGGTCGAGGTGCGCAAGCAGGACAAGGAAAAACCGACCGAAGTGCGCGCGTTTCTACGCAATGACAAGCAAGTCCTAAGCGAGACATGGAACTACATCGTTCCCGTGATGCAATAGCCGGCGCGAGCCACGGCCCGCCGGCGACGGCCATCCCGCCCGCCGCCCCGCCCATCGTGCTGTTTCCCGTCTACGCCCCCATCTACTACCAACCGCCAATCTACTACACTTAATTTTTTTGGGTTTGGTAACACACCCACGTAGGGCTGTTTATCCTAAACTGCCGACTCCGAGTCCGCGCCAGCGGACGTCCAAATCCAAATCCGCGAGTT
>JBGSWY010000330.1:0-2004 GCA_041751715.1 Burkholderiaceae bacterium | reverse complement strand
CCGCATCGTATGGCGGCACCATCCGCCTGATGGTGAGCGTGGTGATCGAGATTCTGATGAGTGCGCTGCTGGCGCCGGTGCGCATGCTGTTTCATACGCATTTTGTTTTCTCTGCACTGCTGGGCTGGGAGATTCAGTGGAAGTCTCCGGCGCGTGCCGACAAGTCCACCCCATTGGCGCAGGCGTTGCGCCGGCACGGCGTGCAGACTGCGATCGGAATCGTGTGGGTCGCCGTCGTGGCCTGGAAAGCGCCCGGCATGTTGCCGTGGCTGATCCCGGTCGCCACCGGTTTGCTGCTGGCGATACCAATCTCCGTGTTCACCAGCTACACGTCGCTCGGGCTGCTCGCGCGCAAGGCGAAACTTTTCATGACGCCGGACGAAACCGCGCCTCCGCGCGAACTCGTCACGACTGCGCAATACGCTGCGCATGCGAGGCCCACGGCACGCTTTGCCGATGCGGCGATCGATCCCGAACTGCATGCGGTAGTTCGCGCCGCCGCTCATTTTCGGCCATTTGGATTGGCTGCGGTTGCCTGTGCGGAACCGATCGAGCGCGCACTGCAGGCAGGTCCCGGCGCGCTGACCCGGGCAGAGCAGGCGATGCTGCTGCACGACGCATCAGCGCTCGATCAGTTGCACTTCGCGGTACGAACTGCGCTTGTGCACCCGTCCTGGCACGCCACTTCGGCAGAAGCAGGCCGCGCGACCATTCGCTACATAGGTCGTGCAAAAATCCGGCGCGGCGCGCAGCCTACTCTCGGTACTGTCGGCCGCGTGGCCTAGCTCCGCCGCTTTCAAGCACAAGCGTGTGGCCGGCGTTACGGCCGCTGCTTCGGAACTCATGCCGCGCGTCTTTTTTGCGACCGCCGGAGTGTCGATTATTCATCTGGCCGGAACGTGGTGCCGCGTTCGTAATACACGCTGGGAGTTCAGTAAATGGAAGTGCGACTCCCCCGCGATTGGCTGCGGCGGAATCTGCAGCACCCAACTAAAGAGGTTCATATGAATCACTTCAAGACAATTTGCTCGACATTCGTTCTGCTACCGGCCCTGGCTTTTGCCTCGACGCAAGCGCGCGCCGAATACAAATGCGACGCGCCACAGCACCGCCTCGATCGCGTTGCTTGCGAAAAAGCAGCCGAGAGCGCGCAGGCGCTGCGCCATTTCATTCACCGCATTCGTCCGATGGACAGCCTTCAGTTTTCGGACTACGTGAACGAAACGCAAGCGCGCGCATGGGCGCAGGACCACTCAAACCGGTCTCCGGCGGCAACGGCATCCGTTCGAACAGCGGTTAACCTGCCCGAAAATACGGGCGCGTAATGATGATCACGCTTGGCGCGGCAGCTCAATGCCGCGCTCTTCATGCGCGAGGCGCTGAAAGTACGCAGCGAACTCCGGGTCTTCACCCTTGAGAAGATGGGGCAGCCGATGGAAGAAAGCATCGCGCTGCAGCCACTCGCGCATGAAGTCTTCCCAGGAATTCCAGCGGCGACGCTGGCTCGGCGTCATGGCGTCGGTGTAAGCGGTCAAGTACGCGCGTTCGAGCAGCGAGATCAGCATGTCGAAGATCAACAGCATGCGTTCCTGTTGCTCGGCGGTCAGATCGGCGGTCGCGACGTTGCTGCGCAAGTGCAGGTCGGGATTGTCGATCACGACGCGAAGGAAGTCGTTGTAGGCGTCCGATAGCAGCTGATAGACCTCGTCTTCTTCGTTGCGTCGCTCGTGCCGCTGATCGAACACGTACACGCCGATCGCCAGCGGCAGGCCGATGACAGTCACCACGTAGCTGGCGAGTTCCCAGAATTCCACGATCAACTTCCGTACTTCCGTAAAGCGCTCAAGTCGATGATGCGGATGTTGCCGTATTCGACTTCGACCAGCTTGGCGCGCGCCAGCACTTGCAGCGCCTGGTTGACGCGCTGCCGCGACACGCCGGACAAATAGCCGATCTCCTCCTGCGATATCTCAAGCTCGCTGCGATGCCCCGGATACAGAAGCG
>JBGSWY010000329.1:0-3252 GCA_041751715.1 Burkholderiaceae bacterium | reverse complement strand
GCGGGCAGCGAGGACATCAAGCGCGTGGGTCCGCTCGAGATCAGCCACGGGCTTTATTCGATCTTTCTGACCGAGGCCGATGAGTGCATTCGCGTGCTCGCCAACGATATCGCCGAATGGCGTTATGAGCCCGCGCGTGCGGTGACACCCAACATCGTGCGGCGTGCCCACTCGTTGTCGGGTATTTCGAAGACGGTCGGACTCTCGCCGGTGGTGGCGATGGCCGAGCCACTCGATGAATTGATGCGTACGCTGGCGGTGCACGGTCAACGGCATTTGTCGCTGATGCCGTCGCAGTTCGACACGCTCGAACGCGTGACAGACCGGGTGCGCGGCATGCTGCACCAGTTTGCCGCCGGCGTTTATCCGGACGAAGCGCCGCTCGATGCGGGCGCGCTGCACGATCTGGTGTCTGTCGTGCGGGCGCATAGCGCGTTGCATGACGATGCGCATGCGGGCGCGCTGCACCTGGTGCAAACCGATGCGGCCGAGGACGACGATCCCCAGACGATCATCGAGCTCGACAATGTCGAGCAGGCAGGTGACGCGTTCGAGGGTGTCGCTGCGACCGAGTACGAACTGGTGGTGGACGAAGAAGTGCCTGAGGATTCGCCGCCGGAGCCCGCAGCATCGATGGCGGCCGTTGATGAACTCGCGGCTGACGATGCGAACGGCGATCAATCCCAGGACGCGGCTGCGCAGGAAGCGGACCAGCCCGCGGTTTCACGCTTGCGTGACGAGCTCGACGCTGAGCTGCTCGAAGTCTTCCTGACCGAGGCGGCCGAGCTGCTGCCCTCGGTAGCGACCAATCTGCGCGGCCTGGCGGGCAACCCGAACGACGGCGAGCTGGCGCGCGACCTGATGCGCAAGCTGCATACCGTGAAGGGAAGCGCGCGCATGGCCGGCGCGATGCGCCTGGGCGAAGCGGTGCATGAAATGGAAACGCGGATGGAGGCTGCGATGCAGCTCGCCGACATTCCGCCGATCATCATCGACGATCTGCATACACAGTACGACCACGCGATGGCGTTGTACGACGAGCTGCAGAATCCCGCTGCAGCCAGTGCGCAGCCGGCGGACGAGCCGGCGCCGTCCTCGGCCGCGCTGGCGCCGGTGATTGATATCGCCGCCGCGCGCGCGGACAGCAAAGCCGAAACCCGCACGGAGCCGCACAAGACGATGACGGTCGTGCAGGCCGGAGGCGAAGTCAGCGCGACGTTGACCGCCGCCGCGCCGGGCGCTCAACCCACCACGACGTTTATCCGGGTGCGCGCCGACGTACTGGACAAGCTGGTTGATCAGGCGGGTGAAGTCTCGATCGCGCGCTCGAAGCTCGAAAACGAAGTCGGCACGATCAAGGGGTCGCTGACCGACCTGACCGAGAACATCTCTCGTCTGCGCGCGCAGTTGCGCGAAGTCGAGATCCAGGCCGACGCGCAGATTCAGGCGCGCAGCGACAAGCTGTCGCGCGAATCGGCGGATTTCGATCCGCTCGAGTTCGACCGCTACACGCGCCTGCAGGAACTGACGCGCATGCTGGCCGAGTCGGTCGAAGACGTGGCGATGGTCCAGAGCAACATGCTGAAGGGCCTGCAGAGCGCCGACACCGATCTGACCTCGCAATCGAGGCTGACACGCGACTTGCAGCAGCAGCTGATGCGCGTGCGGCTGGTGCCGTTTTCGAACGTGTCGGAGCGTTTGTACCGCGTTGCGCGGCAGGCCGCGAAAGAGCTGGACAAGCGCGTCAATCTCGATATTCGCGGCGCGACGACGGAGCTCGATCGCGGCGTGCTCGAGAAAATGGCAGGGCCGTTCGAACATCTGATCCGCAATGCGATCGTGCATGGGCTGGAAGGCCCGGCCGTGCGGCGTGCCGCCGGCAAGCCGGAAGTCGGTGAGCTGACGCTCGATGTGCGGCAGGAAGGCAACGAGATCATCGTTGTGATCAACGACGATGGCGCCGGATTGAATCTGGAACGGATCCAGGCCCGCGCACTCGAGCGCCAGTTGATTGCGCCGGACCAGGTGCTTGGTGATCGCGAGCTGATGGAGCTCATTTTCCAGCCGGGCTTCACGACGGTGACCGAGGTGACCGAGCTTGCCGGCCGCGGGGTCGGCATGGACGTGGTGCGCGCCGAGCTGGCCTCCTTCGGCGGGCGTATTTCGATCTCGAGCGAAAGCGGCCGCGGCACGCGCTTCACGCTGTACCTGCCGATGACGCTGGCCATCGCGCAGGTGGTGCTGGTCGGCATTGCCGGGCGGCGCTATGCGATCCCGGCCGGCATGGTGGAGCAGGTGCGCCGCTATCGTCCGGCGGTGCTGCTGGCGGCGTTGACCGACGGCATGATTGAAATCCCGCCGGTGGGTGCGATCGTGTTGCGGCCGCTGACGCAGCTGCTCGGCGAGGAGACGACGCCGCATCTGGCCCGGCAGACACCGGTCGTGCTGCTGCGCTCGGGCGACGATCGGCTGGCGATCACGGTCGATGAGGTGTCGAGCAATCAGGAGGTCGTAGTCAAGAGCGTCGGCGTGCAGGTGGCGCGGCTGGCGGGCATTCTCGGCGCCACGATTCTCGGTAACGGCGAGATCGTCTTGATCATCAACCCGGTGCAGCTGATCACGCGCGCGCCGGAGCCGCCGGCCGTGTTCGACGTCGCGCCGGATGCGCGCGACGAGGCGAAAGCGGCGCAAAAACGCATCGATCACGTCACCGAGCTGTCGACCTCAACGGTGCCGACTGTGATGGTGGTCGACGATTCGCTGACCGTGCGACGGGTGACGCAGCGGCTGCTGGAGCGGCAGGGTTACACGGTGCTGCTGGCGAAGGACGGCGTCGATGCCTTGCGGCAGTTGCAGGACGTGACCCCCGACATCATGCTGGTCGATATTGAAATGCCGCGCATGGACGGCTATGACCTGACGCGCAACGTGCGCGGCAACAAGCAGACGGCCGAGATCCCGATGATCATGATCACGTCGCGCACGGCCGAGAAGCATCGAAGCATGGCGTTCGAGCTCGGCGTCAACGAGTATCTCGGCAAGCCTTATCAGGAAGACGAGCTGCTGAAGTTCATCAAGCAGTATCTGGCGGAGCGTGTTGCTGTTTGATTCTTGCGCACGCAGCAGCGGCTGGCGCAGCTGCGCCGCCTAAGTCGTCGGGCACTTCGTGCCAACCACTGCGGTGCTCACAACGCCGGCGCAAAAAAGGGCTAAAGCGCTTTTTTGCTCAACGGCCCCGGCGTTGCTCCGCTC
>JBGSWY010000328.1:0-3357 GCA_041751715.1 Burkholderiaceae bacterium | reverse complement strand
CGCAGTCAGCTCGGCGCGCGCCGCGGCCAGCGGCGCATGGCCGATGAGCACATACTCGATCGCGGGCAGCTCGCTCGCCTCGATGTCCTGCGCCACATGCGCAATGCGTTCGGACGGTGGCGCCTCGATTGCGCCGCCGTCGATGCCGAGCTCGCCCAGAATTGCAGCGAACAGCGTAGATTTGCCCGAACCGTTCGCGCCGATCAATCCGATCCGCTCGCCCGGCGGCGCGATCAGCGAGACGTTGCGATACAGGGTGCGCGCGCCGCGCGCGACGGCGAGGTCAATCAGACGCAACATGCACTACTGCAATTCTTCCTGGCGAGCAAGGAACACCATGTCGTCGCCCGCGCTGGTGGTCAACCACGTCAAAGGTAAATCGCCGAATGCTTTCTCCGCTGCCGCACGCCCATCGCCGACTTCGACGATCAGCATGCCGCCACGCTTCAGATGACCGCGTGCCTGGCGCACGATCGTCTTGACCAGCTTCAGACCGTCGGGTCCGCCGGCCAGCGCCACCTTGGGCTCGTGCGAGTACTCCTTGGGCAGTCTCGCCATTGCCGCATCGGTCACGTATGGCGGGTTGCACAGGATCACGTCGTAGCGCTTGTTGGCGACTGCAGCGAACAGGTCGGACCTGGTCAGCGTGATCCGGTCTTCGAAGTGATAGTCGCCGACGTTTCTGGCCGCCACCTGCAGCGCTTCGGCGGACGAATCGACCGCATCTACCTTGCTGTTCGGAAACAGATCGGCGGCCATGATTGCCAGGCAGGCGGATCCGGTGCAAAGATCGAGCACATCGGTGACTGCGTCAACGTCCTCGACCCATGGATGCAGATCGTCTCTCAGCAGCTCCGCAATGAATGAGCGCGGGATGACGACGCGCTCGTCGACATAGAACTTATAGCCCTGCAGCCACGCCTCATTCAGCAGATACGCGGCGGGCGTGCGCTTCTTCACCCGGCGTTCTATGGTTTGCAGCAACCCGTTGATCTCGCCATGGGTCAGGTACGCATCGGCAAAGAATTCGAGCCTTGCCAGCGGCAACTGCAATGTACGCATGACGATGAATGCGGCTTCCTCGAACGCATCCACCTGCCCGTGGCCGAACGCCAGCTCGGACTCGTTGAAGCGCGTTACGGCAAAGCGCAGCACGTCGCGCAGAGTTCGCAGATTGGCCTGGGCGTCGATGGTCATTTTTGTTGTTGGGCGAGCAACAGTTCGAGAGTGCGTCGATAAACATCTTTTAATGGTTCGAGATTGGCCACCGCTATGTGCTCGTCGATCTTGTGAATCGACGCATTGGGCGGACCGAACTCGATCACCTGCGGGCAGAACGTCGAAATGAAGCGGCCGTCCGACGTGCCGCCCGTGGTTGACAGCTGGGTGTCGCGGCCGGTCACTTCGACGATGGCGCGCGTGATCGATGCCGACAGTGTGCCCGGCGGCGTCAGAAACGGCTGCGCGCCGGTCGTCCAGTGCACTGAGAACTCGAGCGCATGCTTGCGCAGAATCGCTTCGATACGCTCGATCAGCCCTTCGGCGTTCGACACCGATGCGAAGCGCAGGTTGAAGTCGATCTCACAGCTGCCCGGCACGACATTCAACGCGCCGGTGCCCGCGCGCATGTTCGAAATCTGAAACGTCGTTGGTGGAAAGAACTCGTTGCCGTCGTCCCAGCGCTCAGCCGCAAGCTCTGCCACCGCCGGCGCCACCTGGTGCACCGGATTGCGCGCCAGCTGCGGATACGCAACGTGTCCTTGTATGCCGACCACGGTCAACCTGCCTGACAAAGATCCCCTGCGTCCGTTCTTGATCGTGTCGCCAAGCGCATCGACGGAAGTCGGCTCGCCGACGATGCAGTAGTCGATTTTCTCGCCGCGGGCCCGCAGGGCGTCAATGACCTTGACCGTGCCATCGGTCGCCGGACCTTCTTCGTCAGAGGTCAGCAGCAGCGCGATTGAGCCGCGATGCGCCTTATGCGCTTTCACGAACTCCTCGGCAGCCACCACGAAGGCCGCGACCGAGCTTTTCATATCGGCTGCCCCACGGCCGTAGAGCACCCCGTCGCGAATCTGTGGCTCGAAGGGATCGGAGGCCCAGCTCTCACGCGGCCCGGGCGGCACCACATCGGTATGGCCGGCGAATACGAAAACCGGCGCGGCCGTGCCGCGACGCAGCCAGGCGTTGGTCACGCCGTTGGTGCCGAACGTTTCAGCTTCAAACCCTGCACGGATCAAGCGCTCCGCGATCAATGCCTGGCATCCGTCATCGGCCGGGGTGACCGAACGGCGTGCAATCAACTGCCGGGTGAGTTCGAGAGTGGCGGTCATGGAGCGAAGGGCTGCCGATTGTAGCGGCAGCCTCCGCTCAGCCGTATCAGATGTTCAAGGTGAACTCGGAGAACGACGCGTCCTGTCCTTCCGCGGTGCGCTGCGTGCGCTCGGCCTGCGACAGCGGCTTGCCGGCGTTGTTGATGAACCAGAGCAGATTGTTCTGCGAGTCCGCTGCGGACAGCGCATCTTCGCGCGTGATCTGATCGGCCTGGATCAGCGTGTACAGGCTCTGCTCGAACGAAATACTTTCCGGCGCAAGGCTTTGCTCCATCGCTTCCTTGATCGCCGGCACATCGCCGCGCTCGATCAGGTCTGCAATATGTCGAGTGTTCATCAGCACCTCAACCGACGGCACGCGGCCGCCGCGCTTGGAGCGGATCAGACGCTGCGACACGATCGCCTTCATGGCGACCGACATGTCCTGGAACAGCGCCTGACGCGTTTCCGGCGGATAAAAGCTGATCACGCGATTCAGGGCATGCGCGCTGTTGGTGGCGTGCAGGGTCGCGACCACCAGGTGGCCCGACATTGAGTACGCGATCGCCGCGCTCATTGTGTCGCGATCGCGAATCTCGCCGATGAAAATCACATCGGGCGCCTGCCGCATCGCGCTGCGTAATGCAGCCTGCAGGGTGCGCGCGTCGGAGCCGATCTCGCGCTGATTGATGATCGATTTCTTGTTGCGGAACAGATACTCGATCGGGTCTTCGAACGTCAGCACGTGGCCGGTGACGAGTTCGTTGCGGTGGTCGAGCATCGAAGCGATCGTGGTCGACTTGCCCGAGCCGGCCGCGCCGACCACCAGGATCATGCCGCGCCGCTCCATGATCAGGTCTTTCAGAACTTCGGGCAGATGCAACGCGTCGAGCTTCGGAATGTCGTGCGGAATGAAGCGAATCACCGCCGAGATCGAGCCGCGCTGCAAGAACGCGCTCAGGCGAAAGCTGCCGATACCCTGTACCGGCAAGCCGATGTTCAGCTCGCGCGAATCCTCGAGCTCGCGAAAATGCGCATCGGTCAG
>JBGSWY010000327.1:0-4615 GCA_041751715.1 Burkholderiaceae bacterium | reverse complement strand
CCGCCAGCTGGATGATCTGCTGAAAGAGATCCGGCCGCTGCTGCCGGAAGGCATGCCGCTGTTCGACGCGGAGCAATACACCGATCGCAGCGTGCGCTTCCTGGCGGCCGAATCGGTGCGCGAAAAGGCGTATCGGTTGCTGGGGGACGAGCTTCCTTACGGAATCGCCGTCACCATCGATCGGTGGGACGAAACGCGTGCCACGGCGCAGATCGCGGCCACGCTGATCGTCGAGCGCGACGCTCACCGGCCGATCGTGATCGGCAAGGATGGCGCGAAGCTGCGCGAGATCTCGCGGCTGGCGCGCGCCGACATAGAGCAGACGCTCGGCAAGCCGGTGTTTCTCGAGGTGTGGGTTCGAGTGAAGCGGGGCTGGAGCGACGACGCGCGGGCGCTGAAGACTCTGGGCTATGAATGAGGCCGCCGATTTAGCTGCGCCGCTGGCCGCGCCGCCTGCGGCGCCGCTCGCATCCGCTACGGCTGAAAGCGCGAGCAAGCGCCCGGTGCGGCGACGCGTTGCCGATTCACGGATCGATCATCAGCCCGGCTTCGTGCTGCACTCGTATGCATGGCGCGAAACAAGCCTGATCGTCGAGGTGTTCACGCGCGAGTTCGGCCGCGTCGGCGTCGTTGCGCGCGGTGCTAAACGGCCGACGTCGCAGTTTCGCGGGCTGCTGTCACCGTTCAATCCCATCGCAGTGTCGTGGAGCGGCCGCAACGAGATCAAGACGCTGGTGCGTGCCGAGTGGCTCGGCGGCATGCAACCTTTGCGCGGTGATTCTCTGCTTGCTGCGTTTTACGCGAACGAGCTGCTGGTGCGGCTGCTGGCGCGCGGCGATGCCCATCAGCGAACGTTCGGCAGCTATGTCGAGCTGCTGCAGGCATTGGCGCGCGATGCGCGGCACGAAGCTGCGCTGCGCACCTTCGAGCTCGACCTGTTGCAGGACATCGGTTATGCGGTGCCGCTCGATCGCTGCACCGAGGGCAGCTTGATCGATGCGTCTGCCCAGTATGCGTTTTCCAGCGGCCACGGCGCCCGTCGGATCGACAGCAACCTCGTGCGCGAAAGCGATGGTGGCTCGGTCAGCGGCTACACGCTGCTCGCGATGGCGGCGCGTGACTTTGACCACCCGCAAGTCATATCGGAGAGCAAGGCGCTGTTGCGGCAGGTGATTCGCTATCACCTGGACGGCAAGCCTCTGAACACGCGCCGCATCCTCCAGGATCTAAGGCAGCTATGAAAGCGCAGCCATGACTGCGCTGAGCGTCAATCTGAACAAGGTGGCGCTGATACGAAACACGCGGGCCAATGGCATCCCGAGCGTGACGCATGCGGCGCGGATCGCGCTGGAAGCCGGCGCCGACGGCATCACCGTGCATCCGCGCCCGGACGGCCGTCATGTGCGCGGGCCCGATGTGGCCGAGCTTGCTGCTCTGTTGCGGGCCTGGCCTGCAGCGGAATTCAACGTCGAAGGCAATCCGTTTCACGGGCTGATGGACTATGTGCAGCAGGTTCGTCCGCATCAGTGCACATTCGTGCCGGACGAAACCGGTGCGTTTACGTCCGATCACGGATGGAATTTTCCGGCGCAAGTCGAAGCATTGCGGCCGTTGATCGAGCAGGCAAAGTCGCTCGGTGTACGAGTCAGCCTGTTCATGGATCCGCTGCCGGAAGCGATGCAGTACGCCGTCGCCGCGGGCGCCGACCGGGTCGAGCTGTATACCGAGCCGTACGCCAAAGCCTTCGGCACTGCGGCGCGAGCCGACGTGCTCGCACGCTATGCGGCGACTGCGGAAGCGGCGCTGCGCGCCGGACTCGGCGTCAACGCCGGTCACGATCTGAATCGCGAGAATCTGTCGGCGTTTCTGCGTGCAGTGCCGGGAGTTTCCGAGGTGTCGATCGGGCATGCGCTGATTGCGGACGCGATCGAGCTGGGCCTCGGACCCGCCGTGCGGCTGTATCGGACCGAAATTCGCAAGGCGGAGGGCGCGGCTCGACATCCTTAGCCGGCTTCGCATGAGGTACCTTTGGCGGCTCGTCATACTCGCCGCTCTGACTGCACCGTTGTCAGCCATGGCCATCGATTTGAACGCTTTGTGGGATTTCAGCAAGCCTGAGCAGAGCGAACAGCGGTTTCGCGACGCGCTCGCCACCGCAACCGGAGACGACTCTTTGATACTCCAGACCCAGATCGCCCGCACCTATGGGTTGCGGCGAAATTTTGTGCAGGCGCAAGAGATCCTGAAGAGTATCGAGCCGCAAGTCCAGACTGCGGGAACGGAAGCCAGGGTTCGTCACACGCTCGAGCTCGGAAGGACTTTATCGTCGGCTACTCATCCACCTGAGACGCAAACCACTGAGACGCGTGTTCTGGCGCGCTCAGCGTTCCTCCGCGCATTCGAGCTCGCCAAGGAGCATCGGCTCGATGGCCTGGCGGTCGATGCGCTGCACATGCTTGCGTTCGTCGACCCGTCGCCGGCCGATCAACTGAAATGGGGACACGAAGCGCTTGCCATCGTCGAGTCGTCGTCGCAACCTTCGGAAAGGCGCTGGGAGGCGTCGTTGCGCAACAACGTCGGATACGCGCTGCATCAGCTGGGCCGATACGCCGACGCCCTGTCGGAATTCAGGAAGGCGGTTGAACTGCGGGAGCAGGCAACCAACGCCGAGGCCACGCGCGCAGCGCACTGGATGGTGGCATGGACACTGCGCGCGCTTGGCCGCCTCGACGAAGCGCTGGAAATCCAGCTGCGCCTTGAACGCGAAGGTCAAGCAGCCGGGGTGCCGGATCCTCATGTCTTCGAAGAGCTTGAGGCGATCCATGAAGCGAAAGGGGAACCTGGGCTGGGTGCCAGGTATGCCGAGCGCAGGAAGGCCCTGCCAAAGCAGAAATGATCTTCGGCATCGGCATCGACATCATTGAGATCGAGCGCATTGCGGCAAGTTACGCGCGCTTTGGCGAGCGCTTCGCGCGGAGGATTCTCGGCGCGCGCGAGCTCGAGCGGTTCCAGGTTCGGCGCGCCCGCTCGCAGGCGCGCGGGCTCGCCTTTCTGGCGACACGCTTCGCTGCCAAGGAAGCGGTGGCCAAGGCGCTTGGGCTCGGCATGCGCTCTCCGATGACCTGGCATGCGGTTGAAGTTCTGAATGATCCCAGCGGGCGGCCGATCGCCTCCGTGCACGCCGACCTCAGGCGGTTTGTCGAACGCAACCGGTTGCGATTGCATGTGTCGCTCACCGATGAGCGAGCGACGGCAGCAGCGTACGCGGTCGCCGAAGTGATCGAATGAGTTTGCTGGGGCCGATCGGTGTTGGAGTGCAGGGGACGTCGCTGACGGCGACCGACCGCGAGCGTTTAATGCATCCGCTAGCGGGCCTAGTGACGCTGTTCAGCTCGAACTACGAATCGCCCGCGCAGCTGGCCCATCTGTGCGGCGAGATTCATGCACTGCGCGATCCTCCGCTGCTGATTGCGGTCGATCATGAAGGTGGCCGGGTGCAACGATTTCGTGACGGCTTCACACGCTTGCCGCCGATGCGCCGTCTGGGCGAGCTATGGGATCGTGACGTCTTGCTGGCGTGCAAAGTCGCCGCGTCGCTCGGATATGTGATGGCGGCGGAGCTGCGTGCGCACGGGGTGGATATGACCTTCGCGCCGGTGCTGGATATCGATTACGGACGCAGCGCCGTGATCGGCGACCGTGCGTTCCATTCGGATCCTAGAGTCGTCAGCATGCTGGCCGGGCATCTGACGCACGGCCTGCTGGTGGCGGGCATGGCGAACTGCGGCAAACACTTTCCGGGTCACGGCTGGGCCGAGGCCGATTCGCATGTCGCACTGCCGCTCGATCCGCGCCCGCGCGGCGAAATCCTGAGCAGCGATGCCGCCCCGTATCGTTGGCTAGGCTCGGTCCTCGCCGGAGTGATGCCGGCCCACGTGGTCTATTCACGAGTCGATCAGCAGCCCGCGGGCTTTTCCCGGCACTGGATAGGAAAAGTACTGCGCAGAGAGCTCCGTTTCACTGGCGCCGTCTTCAGCGACGACTTGCTGATGGCCGGCGCGAGTGCCGCAGGCAGCGTAACGGACCGGGCGGCAGCCGCCTTTGACGCCGGCTGCGATTTCGCTCTCGTCTGCAACGATACCGTCGCAATGGATCGCGTGCTGGATGCTGTCCGATGGCAGCGCAACCTCGAGTTCGACGCAAGGCTCGCGCGCCTACAGCCACGCGGCCCGGCGCAATCGATGGCGCAGTTGCGTGAGGACGCGACCTATCGGAACGCGCTCGATGACGTGTGCCAGCTGGGCGAAACGCGGCGCCGCGGCGCCGCCACATCATGACCGTCCGCTGGACTCACATCACGATTCCGGTCACCGATATGGACCGGTCGATCCGTGCGGGAGCCCAGCGGTCATTTGGTCGAATTCACGCATGGACAGCCGCTGCAGGGCTTGCCGCCGCCCGGAACCGTGCCAGCCTGATTCTTGCGGCTTACGCTCGCTCGATATAGCTCCCATCGTCGGTATTCACGCGGATTTTCTCGCCGATGTTGACGAACGGCGGCACCTGCACGCTGATTCCGGTCTCCAGTGCGGCGGGCTTGAAGCTCGTCGTGGCG
>JBGSWY010000326.1:0-3485 GCA_041751715.1 Burkholderiaceae bacterium | reverse complement strand
TGCCAGCGCCTTGGCGCGCGCCCCCGATTGCGCTGCGTTATCCGACGACGCAATCCCCTCGGCCGAGCGTTTGTACACACCCTGCAGAATCGCAGCGATACGAAAAAGGTTATAGGCGAGATGGAAATTCCAGTGATCGATTGCACGGCCGGTGCGTTGCGTGTACCGCTCGATGTACTCAGCTTCGGCCGGAATGCCCAGGGCTTGATGGTCAAGGCCGGCAATGCCGCGAAACGCTCCCGGCGCGATGTGCCAGCTCATGCAGTGGTACGAGAAGTCGGCAAGCGGATGGCCGAGCGTCGATAGCTCCCAATCGAGCACAGCGGTGACGCGCGGTTCGGTCGGATGGAAAATCAGATTGTCCATCCGGTAGTCGCCATGCACAACGGTGGTCTCTTCGCCGGGCGGGATGTGGACCGGCAGCCAGTCGATCAGCCGATTCATCGCGTCGAGCGGTTCGGTTTCAGACGCCCGATACTGCCTGCTCCAGCGCCCGATCTGGCGCTCGAAGTAATTACCGGTCTTGCCGAAACTCGCAAGGCCGGCGCGCTCGACATCCACCGAGTGCAGCTGTGCGATGACACGATTCATCTCGTCGTAGATTGCCGCGCGTTCGGTCGGCGAAACACCGGGAAGCGATTGTTCCCAGAAAATGCGACCCTCCACATGCTCCATTACGAAAAAGGCGCGGCCGATCACGGACTCGTCTTCAACCAGCAACAGCATGTTCGGCACCGGAACATCGTGCGACGCGAGCGCGCTCATCACGCGGAACTCGCGCTCGATCGCATGCGCCGACGGCAGCAGCTTGGCCGCCGCTCCGGGCTTGCTCCGCATTACGTACTTCGCGTGCGGTGTCGTGAGCAGGTAAGTCGGGTTCGACTGACCGCCCTGAAACTGCTTGACGTCGAGCGGGCCGCGAAACTCCGGTAAGTGCGCCTGCAGATACGTAGCGAGCTTTGCGCGGTCAAAGGCGTGTCGCGCGGTCACCTCGCAGAGCTGATTCACCTGACAACACCGCTCTCGGTCATCCGCCCGACTTGCTCGGCGGTGTAGCCGAGTTCGGTAAGCACCGCGCGTGTGTGCTCGCCCGCGAGCGGAGCGGGCCGCGAGACCCAGGACATCTGCGAAATCTGCGCCAGCGGGCCGACCTCGGTCACGCCGCGCTCCCTGTGCACGAGGTTGCGCGCCGCGTGATGCGGATGCGCAAGCGCTTCGGCCGGCGTCAATATCGGGGTCACACAGGCATCGACAGCATCGAAAACCGTCAGCCAATGCTCGAGCGAGTGTTCCGCAAGGCGCTGCGCAACACGCCCGATGGTGAGCATCGCCGCTTCCGAGCCGGGCGCTTCGCCAAGCTCCCAGTGGTTCGACTTCAGCTCGCTTAACTCGGCAGCATCGCAAAATGCCTGCCAGAACTTCAGCTCCAGCGCGCCGACGGCCAGATGCTGCTGATCCGATGTTGGGTAAATCTGATAGCAGGCGACACCACCGGTCAGCAGCGTGCGTTCGGCGATCGGTTCGGCACCGCTGTCGCTGCTCGCGTGCGGAAAGAGATGGTGTGCCAGCAGGCCGTCGGTCATCGCCACATCGACATGCGCTCCTTGCCCGGTGCGTTGAGCGCCGAGCAACGCGATCAGCAGCGTCGACAGTGCCGACAGTGTGCCACCCAGCAGGTCGCCGATCTGCAGGTTGGGAATCGCATGCTTGCCGTTGGCGCGAATCTGATCGAGCACGCCCGTCATGGCAATGTAGTTCAGGTCATGGCCGGCGCGTTGGGCGAGCGGGCCGGTTTGCCCGTAACCCGATAGCGAACACAACACCAGCCGAGAATTGCGCGCGTGCAGCGTTTTCCATCCCAGAGCGAGCCGCTCGATCACGCCGGGACGAAAACCCTCGATCAACGCATCGGCGCCATCCACCAGGCGCAGTAGAACTTCTCGGCCTTCATCCGACTTCAGATTGAGCGCGATCGAACGCTTGCCGCGATTGACCGCTTCGAACGCCGCGTTGACGGCATGGCCGCCGGTCGTTGCCACCGTGGGTGGAAAGCTGCGCATGTAATCGCCGGCGCCGGTGTCTTCGACCTTGATCACGTCGGCGCCGAAATCCACCAGATGCATTGTCGCTGCCGGTCCCGGCAGCAGACGCGTCATGTCGATGATGGTGAGACCTGCGAGTGGCGCATTCATGCCGCCGCCTTGTTGCCCGCTTCGACCATTGCTTCGAGCTCCGTCTGGATTTCAAGCCAGCGGGATTCGAGCGCGTCCACCTTGCGTGCGAGTTCGCCGCGGCGCTTCAGTACCGCAGCGACGTCGTCTGGCGCGCCGGAATGATAGAAGTCGGGATCGGCGAGCCGCACATCGAGCTCGCGCAGCTCATCCGAAATCTGCGCCAGCTCGATCTCGACGGCGTTAAGTTTCCTGTCGAGCGGTTTGCGAGCAGACGCCGCGCGTTGCCGCGCCGCGGCTTCCTGCTTGCGCTCGCTGCGGCGGTCGACGCCATCATGCTCGGTTCGGTCCGATCTCTCGCGACGGCTTGCGAGAATCAACGCCGAGTAATCGTCCAGATCGCCGTCGAATGAAGCCACACCGCCATCGTGTACCAGCCACAGTTGATCTGCGGTGGCGCGCAACAGATGGCGATCATGCGAGACCAGGATCAGCGCGCCCTCGTACGATGACAAAGCGATCGTCAGTGCCTCTCGCGTCTCGATGTCCAGATGATTGGTCGGCTCGTCGAGCAGCAGCAGGTTGGGGCGTTTCCACGCGAGCAGTGCCAGCGCGCAGCGCGCTCTTTCGCCGCCCGACATCGGGCCGACCGGTGAAGTCGCGAATTCACCGGAGAATCGATACTGGCCCAGAAACTCGCGCAGTTGCTGTTCGCGCGCTTCAGGCGCCAGCCGCTTGAGATGCTGCAACGGCGTTTCGTCGGCGCGCAGCTGATCGAGTTGATGCTGCGCGAAGTAGCCGATCGCGAGTCCCGCGCCGCGCCGCAATTCACCGGCTCGCGGTGCCAGTTCGCCTGCGATGGCTTTGACCAGCGTCGACTTGCCGGCGCCGTTGACCCCGAGAATCCCTATGCGGTCGCCCGAACGAACGCTGAAGCGCACGCCGCCGAGCACAGTCCGATCGCCATAGCCAAGTGCGACATCGTCGGCATCGAGCAATTGCGCCGGCAGCTTCAGCGGCGCAGGGAACTCGAAGCGCCATTCGCGCCGCGCGCGCACGGGTTCAATCGCTGTGAGGCGCTCGAGCATCTTCAACCGGCTCTGCGCCTGCCGTGCCTTGGTCGCCTTGGCACGGAAGCGATCGACAAAGCTTTGCAGATGCGCCGCCGTGCGCTCGTACTGTCGCGCCGCGGCGTCCTGCTGACGCTGCTGTTCGAAGAACGCCGCTTCGAATGCGCTGTAGTTGCCCGCGTAGCGGCGAATGGCGAGATCGGCAATGTGCCACGTCGTTTGACAGATACGGTCGAGAAATTCG
>JBGSWY010000325.1:0-14836 GCA_041751715.1 Burkholderiaceae bacterium | reverse complement strand
CGTGGTCGACAACCTGAAGCAGGCCGGCATGGTCACCCTCGGCAAGCTCAATTGCGACGAGTTCGCGATGGGATCGTCGAACGAGAACAGCGCGTTCGGCAATGTACTGAACCCGTGGGACACCGATGCGGTGCCCGGCGGGTCGTCAGGCGGCTCGTCGGCGGCGGTAGCAGCGCGGCTGGCGCCGGTGGCCACCGCAACCGATACCGGCGGATCGATCCGCGAGCCGGCGGCGTTTACCGGCGTGACCGGCACCAAGCCGACCTATGGGCGGCCGTCGCGCTGGGGCATGATCGCTTTCGCCTCAAGCCTGGACACGGCGGGCCTGATGACCCGTTCGGCCGAGGATGCGGCACTGGTGCTGAACTGGATGCTCGGCTTCGATCCGAAGGATTCGACCAGCGTGGATCGGCCGCGCGAGGACTACACGCGGCATATGAGCCTCGATGTCAAGGGGCTGCGGATCGGCGTACCAAAGGAATTTTTCGGCACGTTGCTGCAACCCGACGTCGAGGCGGCGGTGCGCGAAGCGCTCGCCGAATACCAGCGGCTCGGCGCAACACTGGTCGATATTTCGCTGCCGAATGCGGAGCTTGGCATTCCCGTGTACTACGTGGTGGCGCCCGCGGAGGCGTCGAGCAATCTGTCGCGCTTTGACGGCGTGCGCTACGGCCATCGAGCGGCCGAATATGGCGACCTCACCGACATGATCAAGAAGTCGCGCTCCGAGGGATTCGGCGCCGAGCCGAAGCGCCGCATTCTGATCGGCACCTACGTCTTGTCGCACGGCTACTACGATGCGTACTACATCAAGGCGCAGAAGGTGCGGCGGCTGATCGCCGATGAGTTCGCCCGCGCATTTACGCAATGCGATGTGATTGCCGGGCCGGTAACGATGAGCGTAGCCTTCGGCTTCGGGGAGAAAGCGGCCGATCCGGTCGCGATGTACATGGCAGACTACTACACGGTGCCGGGCAGCCTGGCGGGCGTCCCGTCGATGAGCATTCCATGCGGCTTCGGTGCCGGGCCGGTCAATTCGAAGCGGCCGGTCGGGCTGCAGCTAATTGCGAATTACTTCGACGAAGCGCGCATGCTCAGGGTCGCACACGCTTATCAGCGGGCGACCGACTGGCATTTGCGCCGGCCCGCCGGCTATTGACGCTTATGTCGCAACGTCTGCTCGAAGCCAATCAACGCAGCGTCACCGCGGCGGCGCTCGTCACCGACCGCATTCGACTGCTGCAGGATCGCGCGGTGCTGCTGGCTCGTCTCGGCAGAGTCGCGGAAGCCGAGGCAACGCTGGCGGATGCCGAGCAGCAGGTTCCGGCAGATGCCCCGCGCGCGCTCGTATTGCGCTTTGATTATGTGCGCGCGATCGACACCTATTTCTCGAAACGCTTTGGCGATGCCCAGCGCAGGATGGTCGAGGCGCTGCATGCCGCGCGCCAGTTCAATGACCCGGCACTGATCGCGGAGTGCGAATCTGCGCTCGCCCTCTTCATGCAGCGGGAAGGTGATGTCAGAGCCGCCGCGGCACATGCGCGGTCGGTGCTGGCGAATCCGAATGCACCGCTGGAGGCACGCTATCGCGCCTCGCTTGCCCTGGCGTCGCTGCACCAGGATGCGCACGACCACGAAATGGCGTACCGGCTGTATCGCGAAACGCACGATGTGGTGCAGGATCTCGACGACGAGATCGCGATGGCCTGCTGGTTGCAGCGCGCAGCGCTATCAAAAGCCGCGCATGCGCGTCAATCGGCAGGGTGCGGCGAGCTCGACGCGCGCAGCGTGAAGGAAGCCATCGCAGCACTGCAGCAGTGCATCGACTACGCGGCGCAAGTGCCGGATGGCCCGACCACAACCCTCGACCATCTGCTGCTCGCCGAGATGCATGTTCTGCAAAAGCGCTACAAACAGGCACTCGCCTTGTACGACATGCATCTGCCGCAATGCGAAGGTGACGGCTTTTTGCACGAATGCACAGCGGCGATGGCCGATCGCGCCCACTGCCTGTTGCAACTCGGCGAAGTCGATGCCGGCTACGCGCAGGCGGTCACAGCGCTGCGGCGTCTGGACGAGTCGGCCCCGGCTGACATCCGTGCGATCGTGCACGAAAACATGGCGGCAGCGCTCGAAACTGTCCAGCAACCGTCACAGGCGCGGCTGCATCGCACGATGGCGCAAGCCGCCTGGGACACCCACTGTCACGAACAGCGTGAAGCGCGACGGCTGCTGAACGAGAACACGGCAACGACGCTGCATTAGTCTCATGTCAACGCAGTGGGAAATCGTTATCGGTATCGAAACGCATGCGCAGTTGACGACTGCGAGCAAGATTTTCTCGGGCTCGTCGACCGCCTTCGGCGCCGCGCCGAATTCGCACGCCAGTGTGATCGATCTCGCCTTGCCGGGCACTTTGCCGGTGTTGAACCGGGGCGCTGTGGAGCGTGCGATTCGCTTCGGCATCGCGGTCGGCGCCAGGGTGGCGGAGCACAGCATTTTTGCGCGCAAGAATTATTTTTATCCGGATCTTCCCAAGGGCTACCAGATCAGCCAGTATGAAATCCCCGTCGTGCAAGGCGGCGCGTTAACGTTTGTCGTGCAGCCGAAGGCCGGTGAGCCTTACATCAAGACGGTGAAGTTGACGCGCGCACATCTGGAGGAAGACGCCGGCAAGTCGCTGCATGAAGATGCTGGCGCCGCAGGTATGTCTGGCATCGATCTGAATCGCGCGGGCGTGCCGCTGCTCGAGATCGTGTCCGAACCCGAGTTGCGCTCGCCTGCAGAGGCGGTCGCGTACGCGAAGGCGATGCACGCGCTGGTCATCTGGCTCGACGTGTGTGACGGCAACATGCAGGAAGGCAGCTTCCGTTGCGACGCGAACGTCTCGGTTCGTCCCGCTGGCGAGCCGAAGCTCGGCACGCGCTGCGAGATCAAGAATCTGAACAGCTTCAGGTTTCTCGAACGCGCGATCGAGTTTGAAGTACGGCGCCAGATCGAGCTGATCGAAGACGGCGGCTCAGTGGTGCAGGAAACCCGGCTGTACGACCCCGGGCGCGACGAGACGCGGCCGATGCGCAGCAAGGAAGACGCGATGGACTATCGCTATTTTCCCGATCCCGACCTTCTGCCGCTGGCGATTGCGAACGACTGGATCGAGCAGGTGCGCGGCACGCTGCCGGAATTGCCGGGCGCGATGCGCGAGCGCTTCGAGCGCGAGTACGGCCTGACGGCCTACGACGCGCAGACACTGACGGCGTCGCGCGAGCTCGCTGCGTACTACGAAGCGCTGGCTGCCAGCGTCTCCGATAAAAAAGTGGCAGCCAACTGGGTGAGGGGCGAGCTCGCGGCTCATCTGAACGAGTCTGGCCTTGCAATCACGGAATCGCCGGTGACGGCTGATCAGCTCGCCGGTCTGATCAACCGCGTGCTGGATGCAACGATCAGCAACAAGACAGCGAAGGAAGTCTTCGCCGCGCTCTGGCAACAGCAGGGCGCGAGTGCCGATGCGATCATCGAGGCCAGGGGACTAGAACAGATTTCGGATCTGACCGCCATCGAAGGGATTGTCGACGGCGTGCTGGCGGCGAACGCCAGGTCGGTAGAGGAGTTTCGCGCCGGCAAGGACAAGGCATTCAACGCGCTGGTCGGTCAGACGATGAAGGCCACACGCGGCCAGGCGAATCCGCAGCAGGTCAACGAAATTTTGCGGCGCAAGCTCGAAGCGACGCGTGCGCCCTGATCACCGACTACCGATCACCGATCACGAGCAGGTCGAGCGCAGCCGGCGCAGCAACTCGATCGACTTCGGCAGGTTTGAAGGGTCTTCGCCAGGATAGTAGTTCGTGCCCTCCGGCAGTTCGCCGCTCCCCGGGCGTGGCCAGCCGCGCACCGGAATGACTCCGGACACCAGATCGTTCAAACGGAACACTTCACGCTCGATGTCGCGCCGGCATACCAGATAAACCGCGCCGTTTGCGGCACCGCGATTGCGCACCTCGACCAGCTCCGGGGGTGCAACCACCGACAGACCGCGCACCGCGTCGCCAACCGCGAGTACCGAAAACCTGGATGGCGTGGCCTGTTGCGCAAGCGCACGCTCGATCGTCTGCGTGAAATCGAAATTGGCGCCCGCGATATACAGCCCGCCGCTTCCTTGCGCACCGGCCGCAGTTGCTATCGCACAAAACAGCAGGACCGGCATGCGTTTCACTTCACACCCTTACCTCACCGATCTTCCGCAGCTCAATTCTCACACTCATTTTCCGCGCTCATTTTCCGCGAAAGCGCGGATCCAGCAGGATATCCGTTTCCGGATTGCGCTGCACCGGCCGCGCGCCTTGTGCCAGCAGTTCGCCAAACCGCTTTTTCTCGGCATCGAAACGGTCGTTGATACGCTGTATTTCGGCACGTGCTTCGCTGACGACCTTTTCCTCGGCGCCGACCTGCTGCTTATTCGACACGTAGCTGCGCTTGATCTGATCCGGCAAAACGCGCTTCTTGTAGAACTCGGATTCATCATCCAGCTTCTTGCGCTCTCCATTCAAACCGGCGAGGCGCTGATTGGCGCGCGCGATCAGCTGATTGCTCGAATCGAGCGCCTTGTTGCGCGCCGCTTCGATTTCCTCCTCACTGGCATAGGCTTCAAGCAGCGACTTGTCGAGCCGCCGCTGCGCCAACTGCTTGTCCTCCTGTTCCAGGCGCTTTTTCGCATCCATTGCGCGGGCGCGCTGCTCGTCGAGCGTCAGCGGCCGAGCGATCACGCGGCGCAGCGAACCATCGCGATTCAGCTCCCGCATGTCGGCGTTCGCGCACTCTGCAGGCGGGCGATCCGCGGAAAATGTCTTGCCGTTGACCGTGCAAGTGAAGATGGACTGCTGGGCCGACGTGGCCTGCGAGGTTGCGAACAGGCACGCGCCCAATACAAGCGGCGTCAACGCGGCGCGGACGCGGGGACTGAAAAAATCACGCTCCATAGGTAGCCCGATATTGTTCCATGGCGGAACGATGAGTGCGCGCGTCCTGCGCGAGCGGTGAACTGGAATCGAGAAACTGCATCAGGTCGCCGAAATTCGCAATCGATATCACCGGAATGCCGAACGCCTGTTCAAACGCCTGAACCGCCGATTGGGACGACAAAGCCTGCCCACTGTCAGCCGCGGCCGTACCGCGCTCCACGCGGTCCAGCGCAATCAGCACGGCTACCGGCTGCGCACCGTGCGCCCGAATCAGTTCGACCGATTCCCGCTTCGCAGCACCATCGGTAATCACATCATCGACAATCACGACGCGTCCTGCGAGCGGGGCTCCGACGAGAACGCCGCCTTCTCCATGATCCTTCGCTTCCTTGCGATTGAACGCAAACGGCACATCCGCACCCAGCCCGGCGAGCGCCACCGCGGTGGCGGATGCCAGCGTGATGCCTTTGTAGGCGGGCCCGAACAACATATCGAAATCAAGATTTCGCTGCGCCCGAGCCTGCAGCAACGTCTGCGCGTAGAACTGAGCGAGCCGTCCCAACATCGCGCCGCGATTGAACCGTCCGGCATTGAAAAAATACGGCGACATGCGACCTGCCTTGGTCTTGAATTCGCCGAAGGTCAGCACCTTGCTCGCCAGCGCAAATTCGATAAATTGGTGCCGCAGAGATTCCACGTCGTAAACCTCTCCGCTAGTACGGATGACTGATGCGTATAACCCAGCCTAAAGGTGGGCTGATCCGATTCTGCCGCATGCGCTCGCATCGAACGTCCAAAATTAGCGTGATTTTTCGGCCTTGCTCAGGATGTCTCTGCGGTTGCCATGTTCCGCATAACCACGCTTAACGCCAACGGCATCCGTGCGGCGACGCGCAAAGGTCTCACCCGGTGGCTCGAACGGTCGAAGCCCGATGTCGTCTGTTTGCAGGAGGTGAGGGCCGACGAGTGCGACATCCCGGAAGAAAGCCGCCCGCGCGGCATGCACGCCTGGTTCCATTGTGCGAGCAAGCGCGGCTACGCTGGCACGGCGCTGTTCGCGCTGAAGCGCCCGCGCGAGATTCGCCTGGGCTTCGGATCGCAGGAGTTCGATGCCGAGGGCCGCTATGTCGAAGCGCAGTTCAGGGACGTGACTGTGATCTCGGTTTACTTTCCGTCCGGTTCGTCGGGCCCGCACCGGCAGGAATCGAAGTTTCGATTTCTGGCCGCGTTTCTGCCTCATCTCGAGCGGCTGGTTGCCACCGGCCGCGAGTGCGTGCTGTGCGGCGATATCAATATCGCGCACCGGGAGATCGATCTGAAAAACTGGCGCAGCAATCGGAAGCACTCGGGGTTTCTACCGGAAGAGCGCGCCTGGCTGTCGTGCGTGTTCGAGCAACACGGCTGGGTCGACGTGTTTCGCACGCTGGATGCACTGCCTGAGCGGTACACCTGGTGGAGTAATTTCGGGCAGGCGTATGCGAACAACGTCGGTTGGCGCATCGACTATCAGATTGCCACCCCCGGCATCGCCAAACGCGCACGGAAGGCTGAAATTTTCATGAACAGACGTTTTTCCGATCACGCGCCGCTCACCATCGAGTACACGGGCCGCCTATGAGTCTGAGCCAGAACCTTCGCAAGCACCTGCCGCACAACGCCACCGCCGGCGAGCTGGTCTGGGTAGCACTCGCGTTGCTGCTTCTGCTCGCGCTGGCGGCGTGGGGCCTGTTCCGGCTGGCGCCGCCCGCCCCGCCTCAGAAGGTCGTGATGACCACCGGCGCTGCCGATGGCGCGTACCACGCCTACGCAATGCGCTACCGCGAGGTACTGGCCGAGTATGAGATCGAGCTGGTGCTTCAGCCCTCCAGCGGCTCTGCACAGAACCTGCAGCGCCTGCGCAGCGCAGAGAACGGCGTGCAGGTCGGGCTGGTGCAAAGCGGCCTTGCCTCGGAAAAAAATGCGCCGGAGCTGGTTTCGCTTGGCAGCATGTTCTACGAGCCGGTGTGGGTGTTCTATCGCGGCGCACCTGTCGATCGGCTGGCGAATCTGCGCGGCAAGCGCATCGCGGTCGGTGCGGCAGGCAGCGGTACGCATGCGCTGGCAATGGCCGTGGCGCGCGACAACGGGCTGGCGCAGGCGCCGACTACATTGGTGGAAATCGGCGGTCTCGCGGCGGCCGATGCCCTGCTGAACGGCACCGTCGATGCCGCGGTCTATGTCTCAGCTGTCGAAGGCCAGGCGGTCAGCAAGCTGCTGTCTGCACCCGATGTTGCCTTGATGAACGCGCGGCTGGCCGACGCGTATGAGCGACGCCTGCCGTACCTGGACAAGCTCCTGCTGCCCGAGGGAGTGATCGACCTGCAAAACAACATTCCGCCACGGCCGACCACACTGATAGCGCTGACTGCCGACCTGGTGGCGCGCGAGGATTTGCATCCGGTCGTGACCGAGCTGCTGCTAACAGCAGCTCGACGAGTACACGGCGGGAGCAACCCGCTCAATTCTGCCAACACGTTTCCGGCGCCCAGAAACACCGAGCTGCCTTTGGCGCGCGATGCCCAGCGGTTCTATGAGGAAGGATCGTCATTCCTGCGTCGTGTGCTGCCGTTCTGGGTGGCGATCTGGGTCGAGCGATTGATGTTCGTGATCATCCCGTTACTCGTGATTGCAATTCCGCTGATCAACTACTTTCCGAAGCTCTATGACTGGTATGTCAATCGAAAATTGAATCGCTGGTACCTCGAACTGCATCGGCTAGAAGAAGCTATCGGCGACGATGCGTCGGAACGAGATCGGCAGCTGGCGCATCTCGACGAGATGGAGGCACGGCTCAACACCTTGAAAGTGCCGATGGCATATCTACGCAATTTGTACATATTGCGAACGCATGCCGAATACGTGCGTTCGCTCGTCACCGGGCGCGCGAGTATCGCGCCTGATCCTTCGCATATCAGTTCCGCAGCGGCGGCGGAATCCCGCGGCGGATGATCGACAACGCAGCCGGCGACGCAACGGCCTCGCGCCGCCGCTGGCGGGATGCCTGGCGCGTGTACGCCGAGCCGGCGACATTGCGCATGTTGTTTCTTGGCTTTTCTGCCGGATTGCCGCTGCTGCTGGTGCTCGGCACGCTGTCGTTTCGCCTGCGCGAAGCGGGCATCGATCGCACCACGATTGGCTATCTGAGCTGGGTTGGCCTTGCCTATGGATTCAAGTGGGCGTGGGCGCCACTGGTGGATCGGCTGCCGTTGCCGTTGCTGACGCGACGATTGGGGCGGCGCCGAAGCTGGCTGCTGGTATCGCAGCTCGTCATCATCGGTGGCCTCATTGGCATGGCGCTGACCGATCCGCTCGCAGGATTGCAGCCGCTCGCGTGGTGCGCGCTGATCGTCGCGTTCGCGTCGGCCACTCAGGACATCGCGCTCGATGCCTATCGTATCGAGAGCGCCCCAGTCGAGAAACAGGCGGCCTTGGCTGCGACCTATCAGACCGGATACCGGCTCGCGATGATCTGGGCCGGCGCCGGGGTGCTGTGGATCGCGGCGCGCGCAGCGGGCGATGGCAGCGCGGGGGCCAGCAGTTATGTGGCGTCCGCCTGGACCATTGCGTATCTGACGATGGCGGCGTCGATGCTGGTCGGGGTCATCACCGTGTTGCGAGTGCTCGAACCCGCAGCGAGTGCATCGCGCGGCGCGCTTGCCGCAGAAGAGCTCGCGCTGTCGCAGCGATTGACGGCGGAACGCAGCTTGAATCGGCGCACGGCGCGCCTGCTCGCGTGGCTGCAAGTCGCCGTTATCGGACCTTTCGCGGATTTCATCCGGCGCTACCGCTGGCACGCGCTGTTGCTGCTCGCGCTGATCGCCGTCTACCGCATCTCCGACATCGTGATGGGCATCATGGCGAACCCGTTCTATGTGGACATGGGCTACACCAAGGACGAGGTCGCCGCAGTGTCGAAGTTCTACGGCGTAGCGATGACGTTGGCCGGCGCGTTCATCGGCGGTGTACTCGCGCTGCGCTATGGAGTAATGCGCATCCTTTTTCTCGGCGCAGTGCTGTCGGCGGCGTCCAATCTCCTGTTCGCCTGGCTGGCGACGCGCGGCCATGACCTGACCGGCCTGATCTTGGTAATCTCGGCCGACAACCTGTCGGCCGGCATCGCGTCCGCGGCATTCATCGCTTATCTGTCGAGCCTCACCAACGTCGCCTACTCGGCCACGCAATACGCGCTGTTCTCATCGGTGATGCTGCTGCTGCCGAAGTTCATCGCCGGATTTTCCGGCGCGTTCGTCGACGCGCATGGCTACGTCGCTTTCTTTCACAGTACCGCGCTGCTCGGAGTACCGGTGCTGCTGCTGGTTTGGCTGGTCAGCCGCATGCCGCGAACGAGAGATCAAGGCTCGCCGTCCCAGTAGTCCAGGTCGGTATCGGCTCGGTGCATGCGGCCTTTCTGCAGCAACGGCCCGGCGACCGGAGTGAATGCCATGTACTTGTTCGAGTCGGGATATTCGCAAACCTCCGGATACTCCTGTGTGCTGATCGACAGATACTTCATCGGCGCATTCGACGTGTTGATCAGTTGATGCGGATACTCCGGGCCCGGCGGAATATCGATCACATCGCCGGCACGCACAGGAAGCATTTCGCCCGCGACGCGCAACGTGCCCTCGCCTTCCAGGATGATGAACATCTCCTCCTGCGCGTAGTGAAAGTGATACGGGCACGTGATCTTGCCCGGCGGCACGATATCTACCGACGCACCCAGCTTCTGGGCGGCCGTACCGGCAACACGGCGGCCGATAACACCTGCCGATCGAACGCCCGCGTACAGCGGCGATGAAGGTTCATCGGTCCGCCACTCGGCGTTGTCGATGTTTCGTACCAGCTTGTGGCGCAGGGTTTCGCTCATTTTCCGGCAGCAGGTTTGGGGTCGTTGAGGTTGAACTTCATGCCGCCCGGCATGATCATGTCACCGGGCTTCATGCCCGCCTTGCAAGAGCCGGTCCAGCGCGCCTTGAAGACCATGGCGCTGTCCTTCCTGCCTGCCAGTGGTGGATCGAACGAGCTGTTCAATTCGCCCGTGTAGCTGGTGGAGAAATCGCCGGTGAATACGCCGCGCGTCGTGGTGGTCGTCTTGCCGGCCTTGCACACGGATTCGCTGATATAGCGGCTGCCCTCGCGCCGGAACTCATTCTTGCTGCACGTGGCCTGGCCTTTCTGCATGCCGATCGAGCGCGTCATGTCGTCAGTCTGCTGGTCGATGCACATCTGCGAAATCATCGGGGCGGGCGCGCCCTGGACGTTCATCGATATCTCCCACAGGCCGGACTTGCGGCGCGGCACGTCCAGCGCAGCGATTGAGGACGACATCAGGAACAACAAAGAGACCATCAGCATTGCTCGCGACATCGTTGACTCCCGTCAAGAACGGCTGTTAGTAGAGCGGGTTCGCGCATGCGCAGCAAGCCCCGCCGGTTACCGTGTCTCAAATCGATAAACCGCCAGCGTCGTTCGCAACGCCGGCAACATGCCGACCGTACTGCCGTTGGCGAACAGAGCGCGCCCGGTGATGTTGAGACCCACCTGGGTGGCGAGGCTCTCGAAGTCCTTCAACGTGCACAGATGAATGTTCGGCGTGTCGTACCACTGATACGGAATGTGCCGCGTCACCGGCATGCGGCCGGCCAGCAGCGACATCGCGTGCTTCCAGTGGCCGAAGTTCGGAAAGCTCACCACGCCCTGGCGCGCCACCCGCGCCATCTCGCGCAGGATGCCTTCGGCGTTATGCACCGCCTGCAGTGTCTGCGACAGCACGACCGTGTCAAACATCGAGTCGGCGAACATGCGCAGGCCCGCGTCCAGATTGGCCTGAATCACGTTAATGCCGGAGCGCACGCACGCGGCCACCTGATCGTCGCTGATTTCGACGCCGTAGCCGTGGCAGCGCTTCCGCTCACGCAGATGAGCGAGCAAGGTGCCGTCGCCGCAGCCGAGATCGAGCACGCGACTTTCGGGTTGGACCCAGTCGGCGATCTGCTGCAGGTCGATACGCAGGCTCATGCTCCGATCTCCCGCGCGATGTTGTCGAAATACGCGCGCACCACGCGGTGGTACCTGGCGTCATCGAGCAGGAAGGCATCGTGGCCGTGCGGAGCTTCGATCTCGGCATAGGCCACGTCGAGCCCGTTGTCGATCAGCGCTTCGACGATCTCGCGCGAGTTCGCCGGCGGGAAACGCCAGTCGGTCGTGAACGCGGCCAGCAGGAACTTCGCGCGTGCCGGCGCGAGCGCCGCGATCAGATCGCCGCCGGTCGCCATGGCGGGGTCGAAGTAGTCCAGCGCGCGTGTGATCAGCAGATACGTGTTGGCGTCGAAGTACTCGGAGAATTTATCGCCCTGGTAGCGCAGGTAGCGCTCGACTTCGAACTCGATGTCGTAGTGAAACTGGTAGTCGGCCGCGCGCATCGCCCGACCGAACTTCTCCGCCATGTCTTCGCCCGACAGATACGTGATGTGGCCGATCATCCGCGCCACCCGCAGGCCGCGCTTCGGCACGGTGCCATGCGCGTAGTAGTCGCCGCCGTGAAAATCCGGATCGGAGCGGATCGCGGTGCGCGCGACTTCGTTGAATGCAATGTTCTGCGCAGACAGCTTCGGTGCCGACGCGATCGCGACGCAGTGCGCGATACGCTCAGGGTACTGGATCGTCCACGACAGCGCCTGCATGCCGCCGAGCGAGCCGCCCATTACCGCTGCCCAGCGGGACACTCCCAGCACATCGGCCAGCCGCGCCTGCGCATTGACCCAATCCTCGACAGTCACGACCGGAAACCGCGCACCGTAAGGCCGATCGTCGGCTGGATCGATAGACATCGGCCCGGTCGAGCCGAAACAAGAGCCGAGATTGTTGACGCCGACGACGAAGAACCGATTGGTATCGACCGCCTTGCCCGGGCCGACCATGTTGTCCCACCAGCCGGACGTGTCCGGATCGTCGGCATGGATTCCGGCGACATGATGCGACGCATTGAGCGCATGGCAAATCAAAACGGCGTTGCTGCGATCGGCGTTGAGTTGGCCGTAGGTTTCGAACATCAGCGAATACCCGTCGATCGTTGCACCGCTCGACAACGCGAGCGGAGAATCGAATCGATGCAGCTGCGGCGTAACGACGCCGACCGAAGCGGTCTTGGCACTCATGGTGGATAGAGTTTGCCTGATGCCAGCAGTGTCAAACTCCGGGTTGTTGTCAGCAACAGGAGTCCATCGTGAATTACACCGTTTACGGAATGGCGTCGTCCGGCAACTGCCACAAGATCAAAATGGCGCTGGAAAACCTGCGCCTGCCGTATCAGTGGCGCGAAATCGACACCCTGAAAGGTGAAACGCGAACACCCTCGTTCCTGGCGATGAATCCGAACGGCAAGGTGCCGGTGCTGGCGATCGACGAGACGACTTTCCTGCCGGAATCGAACGCAATTCTGTGGTATCTCGGCGAAGGAACGCCGCTCGTACCCGAAGACCGGCTTGAACGCGCGCAAGCGTTGCAGTGGATGTTCTTCGAGCAGTACAGCCATGAAACGGCGATCGCTGTCGCGCGCTACATCCGCGCGTTTCTGAAGCAGCACGACAATGCGCGCCTGCCGGAGCTGGAAAAGCGCGGCTATGCGGCGCTCGGCGTGATGGACCGGCATCTGTCGGAGCGCGAGTACTTCGCCGGCCAGGCGCTGTCGATCGCCGACCTTGCGCTTTATGCCTATACGCACAAGGCCGACGAAGGCGGCTTCGATCTCGCACCGTACGCAGCAGTGGTCGCATGGCTCGAACGAGTCGCCGCGGAGCCCGGCGTATCGGTGATGCCGTCACCATGAGCACGCTGTTGCAACATCTACGTACGCTGGCGCATGCCAACCGGCTCGCCAATCACCGGCTGCATGGCGCGTGCAGCCAACTGACGAACGACCAGTTCAAGGCGACCCGCACCAGTTTCTTCCCGAGCCTGTGGGCAACGCTGAATCACATCCTGATCGTCGACTGGTACTACATCGCCGCGCTGCATCGGGAGGCCGACATGCGGCGCGCGTTCGATTCCGAAACACCGTTTGACGACATGGATGATCTTGCCGCGGCACAGGTGAAGTCCGACCAGCGCTTGATCGACTGGTGCGATGCTGCCGATGACCACGCGCTCGAAACCGTTGTCGAGATGGATCGCCAGGATTTCATCCAGCGCGACCTGGCGCGCCACGTGTTGATGCATCTGGTGACGCATCAGATTCATCACCGTGGGCAGGCGCACGCGATGCTCGCCGGCACCGCGGTCAACTCGCCGCAGCTGGACGAGTTCCTGATGCCGAGCGATACGCACTATCGGGTCGATGACCTGGCGGCACTGGGCTGGACCGAGGCCGATCTGTTCGGACAACGCGCGCCATAGCGCGAGCCACTAACATACGACCATGAGTGTGCTCGAAACACGTATCGACGCGCGGCAAGCCGAGGTTCAGACAAACGCGGAATCGATGCGCGCGCTGGTAGCGGATTTGAAGGACAAGGTCGGCGCCATCGCCGCCGGCGGTGGCGCCGAAGCACGTGCGAAACATGTCGGGCGCGGCAAACTGCTGCCGCGCGATCGGGTGCAGATGCTGCTCGATCCGGGTACTCCGTTTCTCGAGCTGTCGCAACTGGCGGCCTATGGCATGTACGACAATGCCGCGCCGTCGGCCGGCATCATCACCGGTGTCGGCCGCGTGTCCGGGCGCGAGTGCGTCATCGTGTGCAACGACGCCACCGTCAAGGGCGGCACCTACTATCCGATGACAGTGAAAAAGCACCTCCGCGCCCAGGAGGTCGGGCACGAGAACCGGCTGCCCTGCATCTATCTGGTCGACTCGGGCGGCGGCAACCTGCCCCAGCAGGACGAGATCTTCCCCGACCGCGACCATTTCGGGCGGGAGTTCTATAATCAGTCGCGCATGTCGGCCGCCGGGATCCCGCAGATCGCCGTCGTCATGGGCTCCTGCACGGCGGGTGGCGCCTATGTGCCGGCGATGTGCGACGAGTCGATCATCGTGAAGGAGCAGGGCACGATCTTCCTCGCCGGCCCGCCGCTCGTGAAGGCGGCCGTTGGCGAGATCGTGACGGCCGAAGAGCTCGGCGGCGGCGATGTTCACTCCCGCCTCTCGGGCGTCGTCGACCATCTGGCGAACGACGACCGCCATGCGCTGGCCCTGACCCGCCGCATCGTCGCGGGGCTGAACAAGACCAAGCGGGTCGACGTGCAGCTCCAGCCCCCCGAGCCGCCGGCGCTCGATCCCGACGAGATCCTCGGGGTCGTGCCCGTCGACTGGCGCAAACCCTATGACGTCCGCGAGGTGATCGCCCGCATCGTCGATGGCAGCCGCTTCGACGAGTTCAAGGCGCGCTACGGCACCACGCTGGTGACTGGATTTGCGCATATCCACGGCATCCCCTGCGGCATTCTCGGCAACAACGGCGTGCTCTTCTCGGAGAGCTCGCTGAAGGCGTCGCACTTCATCGAGCTCTGCTGCCAGCGCAAGATCCCGCTGGTCTTCCTGCAGAACATCACCGGCTACATGGTCGGGCGCAAATACGAGGCCGAGGGCATCGCCAAGCACGGCGCCAAGATGGTGCACGCCGTCTCCTGCGCCCAGGTGCCGAAGGTAACCATGATCATCGGCGGCAGCTTCGGCGCCGGCAATTACGGCATGTGCGGGCGCGGCTTCGGCCCGCGCTTTCTCTGGTCGTGGCCGAACGCCCGCATCTCGATCATGGGCGGCGAGCAGGCCGCGGGCGTGCTCGCCACCGTCCGCCGCGAGGCGGTCGAGCGCGCCGGCGGCACTTTCACCGACGATGACGAGC